>JAQCKY010000484.1 GCA_027592155.1 Pseudomonadota bacterium | reverse complement strand
CCGCCAATTCGACGGCCTGGCCGAACTCGAACCACAGCCATTTCGCCGCCTTTTTCATATCGTCGTCGCTGACCAAAACGATGTCGTCGACTAATTGCTGCGCAATCTCAAAATTCAACGCGGTGCTTCGTCTCGCCGCCAATGACCCCGCCGCCGTATCGAGACGATCCAGGGTCACCAAAGCGCCTTGATCGAGGGATCGTTTCAATGTCGGCGCCCCCTCAGGTTCAACACCGATGACCCTAATCTCGGGTTTGATCGCTTTTGCGGCTGACGCGACCCCCGCCAGTAACCCGCCACCGCCGACCGCTAAGGCAATGACGTCGATATCGGGCGACTGTTTGAGCATCTCGCGACCGATCGTGCCTTGCCCGGCAATAACGGCCGGATCGGCAAAAGGATGAATATAGGCGGCGCCGGTCTGCTCGGCATGTTGGAGCGCCGCCTGTTCCGCTTCGTCCCAGTCGGCACCGGCAACAACGGCTTCTGCGCCCCAAGCCTGTATTCTCGCGATCTTGTCGTCCGGTGTTTGTGCCGGGACAAATACCGTTGCGGCGCAGTCCGACATCTTCGCGGCATAGGCAGCGCCGATACCGTGATTGCCCCCTGACGCCGTCACAACACCGGCGGCGAGCGCCGTTTCATCCAGTTGCATGATGGCGTTATTGGCGCCGCGAACCTTGAACGCGCCGGTCACTTGAAGGCATTCCAACTTCAACATCGTCGGGCCTTCGCGCAGAGGTTCCGATATGAAGCGCGACCGCAGGCACGGCGTTCGCCGGACCCGTCCCGATATTCGCTCCGCCGCAGCCTCGATTTCCGCCAGGGTAATCATGAGCTAAATCACCCCTGAAATAATATCGGCGGTTTCCTGAGGCATCGACACCTGTAGATGGTGGTGGGTGGGCAGATCGAAGTTCGTCCAATCCTCTCGCGCTTGGGTCCGTTCTGCAAATTGGTAAAAGGGCGTCCCCTTATTTTCAGTGGCGAGCACATAGATCTTTTCCGGGATCTTCAGGTGATTATTCTGGGTATCGAGTTTCTGGGTGAAGGTGCCCAAAGGCTGGTCCACCGAGAGTGTCAAAATCCACTCCCGATCCGCATCGGACAAACTGGCGGACACGCTTCCCTCGGGCCTGGGAACCCGCCAGCCATCGCCCTTTTGGTTCGCAACATCGAGGGTTGCCTGGGTCCGCTCAGGCCCGGTCAGATCGTTCAGGCTTTGGCCGTTTTCCGGCAAAAAAGCGTCGAGATAAACGATCCGCGAGATGTTCCGCCAAACCTTATCGGCAACACCGGTGATCACCATGCCGCCATAGCTGTGCCCAACCAAGACAAACTCGTCGAGCCGCTCATAACGGATGACACCCAAAACGTCCTGGATATGGGTCGAGAGATCGACATCCGCCGAGGCGAGATGGCTGCGCTCACCGATACCCGTGTAGGAAGGCGTGAAAACATCGTGGCCGGCCTCGCGAAGAGCCCTGGCGACCCTAATCCAGCTCCAGCTTCCACCCCAGGCACCGTGACAAAGAACGTAAGTCGCCATGCTTTTCTTCCTTCTTCGGATTGGTCAGTAATTTGCAACCAAGGTAATAGGTGTTACCCGGCGGGCCAACCATATGATATTTTGGCGCCGGAGATCGTCTCCAGCCGCCTCATCACCCTCTTCTGGATAATTTGAATGCCCGCACCGACAAACCCGCTGCTCGAAGATTGGTCGACCAACCGTGGCGTACCGCCGTTTGCGCGCATCCACCAGGACCATTACATGCCGGCATTCGAGGCGGCATTGGCAGCGCACCGGGCGGAGATCGACGCGATCGCAAACCAGGCCGATGCGCCGACCTTCGAAAACACGATCGAAGCAATGGAGTTAAGCGGCAAGCATTTGAGCCAAGTATCGTCGGTTTTCCATAATCTGAATTCCGCCGACACGACGCCGGAGATGCAGGCGCTGCAGCGAACCATTTCCCCGATACTGGCGGAACATTCAAATAGAACTCTGCTCAACGAAACATTGTTCAGCCGCATCGATCGGCTGATGTCCGACCGCGATGACTTGGGCTTAGATCCCGAGCAAGACCGTGTCCTTGAGCGTTATCACACAATGTTCGTTCGCGCCGGCGCCCAACTCGACGATGAGCAGCGCCAGCGGATCGATGACGTTATGCAAAGGCTGGCGACACTCGGCACGCAATTCTCCCAGAATGTCTTGGCCGACGAAAATGCCTACGAGCTGGTACTGGAAACCGAAGACGACCTCGCCGGATTGCCCGAATTCGTCCGGACGGCCGCGGCTCGCGCGGCGGAGGACAGGGACAAGCCGGGCAAATACGTCATCACCCTATCCCGCTCCAGCATTGCGCCCTTTCTTCAATTCTCCGAGCGCCGCGATTTACGAGAGCAAGCCTTCAATGCCTGGACCCGCAGAGGCGAAAACGGCGGCGAGACCGATAACCGGTCGCTCATCGCCGAAACCGTCAAACTACGGTCCGAACGGGCGCGCCTTTTGGGGTTCGAAAATTTTGCCGCCTTTAAATTGGACGACCAAATGGCGGGAACCCCAGACGCCGTCAGGGCCCTTCTCGACGAAGTCTGGGAACCGGCCCTCGCCCGCGCTGAACGGGAATGCGAAAAACTGCAGGATTGTGCGCAGGCGGAGGGCGGTAATTTCAGGATCGAGCCGTGGGACTGGCGGTTTTACGCCGAAAAAGTGCGAAAACAGGAGTTCGATATCGGAGAGGAAGAGATCAAGCCCTACCTCCAGCTCGACAAAATGATCGAGGCGGCATTCGATACGGCCCACCGTTTGTTTGGCGTTACGGTTACGGAGATCGATGACGTTGCGACGTACCATCCCGACGTGCGGGTCTTTGAGGTTACGGACGGCGCGGGCAAGCATGTCGGGTTGTTCTTCGGCGATTATTTTGCCCGGCCGTCGAAACGCAGCGGTGCCTGGATTAGCGCCTTTCGTCGGCCGCGAAATTTAGGAGACAATATACGGCCGATCATCGTCAACGTGATGAACTTCTCCCGGGGCGCCGACGGGGAGGCGACTCTTCTGACATTCGATGACGCCCGCACTCTGTTCCACGAATTCGGTCATGCCCTCCATGGA
>JAQCKY010000483.1 GCA_027592155.1 Pseudomonadota bacterium | reverse complement strand
AGCGACGAGCAGGCCGATCTGCTTGCCAATCTGGAGGCTGAAGACGCAGAGGCGATCCTCGAAAATATGTCACCGGAGGATGCCCAGGAAGCGCGCCAGTTGGCTAAATATGCCGATGACGTGGCCGGTGGTCTGATGATCACGGAGTATTTGGAATTCTCGGAGACGACCACCGTTGGTGAAGTCGTTGACGATTTGAGCGTTCGCGCCGATGAGATTGCGGAGTATTTCACCCGCTACGCTTACGTTCTGTCGAGCACAGGTCGGCTGGTCGGCGTAGTCGAGGTCCGTGATCTCGTTCTGACGCCGCGTTACCGGACCTTGGCCGACGTCATGTCCCCCTGCTTGTTTGTCGCAGAAGAAGATACCCTCGAGGAATTACGATCCTTTTTCGACGACAAAAATATTGTTGCAGCACCGGTGGTCGATCAGCGTGTGCGGCTGCTTGGGGTGGTTCGTCAGACCGCCGTGCAGGAAGCACTCGCCGAACGTGCCGAGCGTCAGCAGCTACGGATGCAGGGCATCGTTGGTGGTGATGAAATTCGAGCTTTGCCGATGCTGGTTCGCGCCCGGCGCCGGTTATCGTGGTTGAGCGTCAACGTTGTCCTTAATCTGCTCGCCGCAAGCGTCATCGCATTTTATATCGAGACCCTTGAGGCCGTCATCGCCCTCGCGGTGTTTCTGCCGATCATTTCGGATATGAGCGGATGCAGCGGTAATCAGGCGGTGGCAGTGAGTATGCGGGAATTATCACTGGGGCTGGTGAAGCCCTATGAGGTTTTCCGGGTATGGATGAAGGAGATTTCCGTCGGTCTGATTAATGGCGTGGTTCTTGGGTTGCTATTGGGCGGCGTTGCCTGGACCTGGAAGGGAAATCCCTATCTCGGTTTGGTTGTTGGCGGTGCGCTGATGTTGAACACGCTCATTGCGGTTTCCATCGGCGGAACCGTGCCCTTGATTCTTAAGCGTTTTGGAGTCGATCCAGCGGTCGCGTCCGGCCCACTGCTGACAACGGTGACGGATATCTGCGGCTTCTTCCTCGTCCTCACATTTGCCGCTTTAATGCTGTCAAAGTTGACATAGAGGTTCTGCGGTTCGTCGTCTCTGCATTTCCCTGCGATAACTGATCTGTGCCTTGCGGTGATGCAATCGAGCAGCCTAAAGTTCGGCGTATAAACTCACACAGATAAGGCACTGCTTCATGGCTTCCGATGTCTCCCAACAGGTTCTCGATGATCTCACTTCCACCGGAGTGCTTCGCGCCGGTATCAATATGGCAAATCCGCTTTTGGTGACGGGCCGTCCGGCAAACGGCGACCCAGAAGGCATCGCACCGGACATGGCCCGGGAACTGGCCAACCGATTGGGTGTCGACGTCGTCTATGTGCCGCTCCCATCACCGGGTGCCGTGGCCGACGCGGCGGAGATGTCGGCTTCATCGCCGCCGAACCGGCGCGGGCTGAAACCATCGATTTTACCGCCGCCTATGTCGAGATTGAAGCGACCTATCTGGTGCCTGCGGGTTCGCCCTTTAAGACGGTCGAAGAGGTCGATAGCGAAGGAACACGGATCGCGGTATCTGCACGCGCGGCTTACGATCTTTATCTTACCCGCAGCCTAAAACATGCGGAGCTGGTTCGCGGCGAGGGGTTGCCCGGGGCTGTTGAGCTTATGAAGGCCGAGCGACTGGATGCGCTGGCAGGTCTCCGTCCTGCGCTGTTGGCGGATATGGATTCTGTTCCCGGCTCGAGGGTTCTGGACGGCTCCTACACCACCGTCCAGCAAGCCGCCGGCACCAAACGCAGCAACGCGGCGGGTGCGGTTTATCTCAAGACATTCATCGAAGATGCCAAGGCCAGCGGCCTCGTACAGCGCTTGATCGATAAGCACGGTGTGACGGGCAAACTCTCAGTCGCGCCGGCAGGCTGAGCAGGACGAGCGTCCGACCCGCCGAGCGAAATTTTGATTGTCCCGACCGAGCCGAGGCCCTCCCGGTCGGTAATACCGATATTTTTTTGCGATCTGGCTTATGGCAGCGTGCAGGCCGGCGCCATCGAGGCGGTGGCCTCGACGGGTGGACAGCTGATGCCACCGATTATGGGGGCCGCGGCCTTCTTGATGGCGGAGTTCCTGGAAATTCCCTACACCGAGGTGGTCCTTGCCGCGCTCATCCCTGCGATCCTTTATTACGTCGCCTTATTTATCCTCGCCGATCTCGAGGCCGGACGGGCCGGCATCGAGCCGATGGACCCCAAAGATATTCCCAAGCTTTGGCCCATTCTCAAAGATGGCTGGTACTTTCCGGTCCCCTTTGTGGTTCTGATCGGGGCCCTGTTTTTCTGGAATTTCTCACCTGAACTTTCGGCTATTTTGGCGGCGTTTTCGATCATCGCGACCGGCATGATCTTTGGCTACAAAGGCAAACGTCTGACGCCGCGCGACATCGTCGAGGCCGTTCGGGATACCCTCGGTGCGGATCAGTTCCTCGCCAACGTCACCCAAGAGCGAGTCGGCGGCATCGAGAGCCGCGTGATAGTTCCGCTCGGCGGCGACACGGCGTGTTTCGGCAAGCTGCGCGAAGATGCCGGCGGCAAGTGCCAGGCAAAACATCGATGCCGCCACGCCGGAATATATTTGCCTCCGGCGACGCTGAGCCCGTTTGGCGCGGCGGATGATTTCGTCGAACGGCAGGTTGAGCAGTCCGGCAATGACCTTGGCCAAGGCCCGCCTGGGCCCATCGCCCTGGTCGCGCGCGTCGGCCGCCAGCGGTTCCTCGATCTCTTTCTCAAGCTCGCCGTCAGGGCCAATTCGGCGGAGCAACGCTTCCGGAAAGCAATTATTATCGGGGTGTCCCGGTTCGCCGCCGATGATCACCGGGATGATCCGCTCACTGCCGCCCATCGCTTTGAATCGGCGTATCTCTTCGTTCACATAGACGCTGCGCGCGGAATTCGCCGAGCAGAGGACGATCAGGAAATTCGATCCGGCGAGGGCTTGGGTCGTCGCTTCCGACAGCGTTTTGCCGCCGGCGAAGTCGTCGCGGTCGCGAAAGATCGGACGGACGTCGGCCGGCACGCGGCCGGTCGGCATTTCCCGTCCCGCCAGCCCGCGACCCGCCCGCC
>JAQCKY010000482.1 GCA_027592155.1 Pseudomonadota bacterium | reverse complement strand
CATGGCGGCCGCGCAATTTTACGATGCGGCAACACGGGCGCTGCCCGGTATCCCCGAGGCATTGTCGGCGGGAAATTTCGCGCCGCTGATGGAATGGCTGCGCGTGAATGTTCACGGCAAAGGGTCTTGTTACGAGACACCTGAACTGATCGAGAAAGCAACCGGGCAACCTCTTGATCCGGAAATTTTTAAACGTCATCTGCGGACCCGCTATCTTGGGGAATCCCGGCTGGGCTAGCCTTGCCCGCCCCTGCGGCGCGCGATAGGGTACCCAGAATATCGGAGTGGGAATTCTGCGCTACATCAGTACTCGCAGCGGCTCAGGCGACGAGTCCACAAGCTTTTCTTTCGACGACGTTCTGCTGGCCGGTCTGGCCCGGGACGGCGGGCTTTATGTGCCTGTCGAATGGCCCCGGTTCGGCAAGGCCGAGATCCGTGCCTTGCAGGGTCTCCCCTATACCGACATTGCGCTCAAGGTCATTCAGCCATTTGTGGGCGACAGCATCCCCGGACCGGACCTGCAAGCGATGATCGCCGACTCCTACGCATCCTTCGATCATCCGGCGGTGGCACCCCTCATCCAGAGCGACAGCAATGAATGGGTCTGCGAGCTGTTTCATGGCCCGACGCTGGCGTTCAAGGATTATCCCCTGCAGTTGGTCGGCCGCTTGTTCGACTACGTCCTCAAAAAACAGGGACGGCGGGTTACCATCATCGGCGCGACATCGGGCGATACCGGGTCCGCGGCGATGGAGGCCGGGCGCGATAAGGACGGTATGGAGGTCTTCTTTCTATACCCCCATGGCCGCGTCTCGAATGTTCAGCGGCGCCAGATGACGACCCTGAATGCGGCGAATGTTCATGCCATCGCATTGGATGGTTCGTTTGACGATTGCCAGGATATGGTCAAGGCGCTGTTTGCCGATCACGGGTTCCGGGACAGTCAAAACTTGTCGGCGATGAACTCGATCAACTGGGCCCGCATCGTTTCGCAGATCGTCTATTATTTCACCTCCGCCCTGGCCCTGGGTGCTCCGGACCGGAAGATCGCCTTCTCGGTCCCGTCGGGTAATTTCGGCAACGTCTATGCGGGTTATGCGGCCCGGAAAATGGGCCTGCCGATTGAAAAATTCATCGTCGGCTCCAATGCCAACGATATTCTCACCCGCTATTTCGGCTCCGGTGAAATGAGCACCGCCGAGGTGGTGCCGACCCTCAGCCCGAGCATGGATATCCAGATCTCGAGCAATTTCGAACGCCTGTTGTTTGACCAGTACGGCCGCGACGGAGTCGCCCTGGCCAAGGTGATGGAGCGCTTCCGCCGCGACGGCAGCATTAATTTCGGCAAATCCCGCTGGCGCGCCATGGGTAAATTGTTCGAAGGGTTCCGGCTCGGCGATAACGCAACAAAAGACGTAATCGCGACAGTCTACCGTGACAGCAAAATCCTGCTCGATCCCCATAGCGCCATCGGCGTCTCGGCGGGGCGGCAGGCTGAGCTCACCCCCCATACGGCGCTGGTCTGCATGGCGACGGCGCACCCGGCAAAATTCCCGGATGCGGTGGAAGAAGCCACCGGGGTCCGGCCCGAACTGCCAGCCTACCTCGCCGGTCTGTTCGAGCGGAAGGAGCGGATGACGCGCCTGCCCAACGACATCGATACGGTTCGCAATTTCATCATCGAAAATTCGGCAAAACGGGAGGCCGCATGACGGTCGAGGTCACAACGCTGCCAAACGGTCTTAGGATCGTGACCGATTCCATGGCCACCGTGGAAACAGTTTCGGTCGGGGCCTGGGTTGCCGTCGGCACCCGAAACGAGAAGCCGGAACTGAACGGCGTCTCTCACCTGTTGGAGCATATGGCCTTCAAGGGGACCAAGCGGCGTTCCGCCCAGGCGATCGTCGAGGAGATCGAAAATGTCGGTGGCCATCTGAACGCCTATACGGCACGGGAAAACACCGCTTATTTCGCCAAGGTTCTCAAAGACGATGTTGAGCTCGCGACGGATATCATCGGCGATATTCTTCAGCATTCGACCATGGACCCTGAAGAGCTGGCGCGGGAACGGGCCGTGGTCATCCAGGAAATTCACCAGGCCAACGACACCCCGGACGATATTGTCTTTGACCGTTTCCAAGAGGCGGCGTTTCCGGACCAACCGATGGGACGCCCGGTTCTCGGATCGGCGGAACTGGTCGATTCCATGCCCCGGGAACAGATCATCGATTATATGCGCACGGAATATTCCGCGCCGGCGATCGTCATCGCGGCGGCGGGGCGTATCGATCATGAACGCTTCGTCGATATCGTGACACCGGCGCTCGACAGCCTGCCGCCTCGAAACGGCCACGTGATCGAACCCTTGAACTATGTCGGCGGCGATTTCCGGGAATCCCGGACGCTGGAGCAAGTTCATGTCGTTTGTGGATTTGAGGGGATCGCCTTCGGTGATCCGGATTTTTATCCGATGGGCGTGCTGTCGACACTTCTCGGCGGCGGTATGTCGTCCCGGTTGTTCCAAGAGGTTCGTGAAAAACGCGGGCTTGCCTACAGCATTTATTGCTTCACCTCGAACTATGCGGATGGCGGTTTATTCGGGATATACGCCGGCACCGGCGATGACGAAGTAAAAGAGCTGTTCCCCGTCATTTGCGACGAGTTACTGAAGGTCTGCGACCATATCGGAGAAGACGAGATGGCGCGGGCGCGGACTCAGATAAAATCGTCGACGCTGATGTCGCTGGAAAGCACCTCGACCCGGGTGGAGCAGGCCGCCCGGCAGCTCCAGATATTCGGGCGCACGATCTCCGCCGACGAGGTCATCGAAAAAATCGATGCGGTCGATGTCGATGCGGTCATGGGCGCGGCGCGGCGCTTGGTAAAAAGCAATCCCACGGTCGCCGCCATCGGGCCGACGCAACAGGTCGAATCCCATCAGACGATTAGCGCGCGCTTCCAATAGAAATTGATAGTCTGATTCGAAATCGACGATTCTATCATAAATTGTATTTAATCTGAGAATACCGGTATCTAAAGAATTAGGATATAGTAACCCAGTGTCCGTCATCAAAACATTTGGGACTATTGAGCCTGTTATCTAACGGAGGATTTGGCTCCTCTTGG
>JAQCKY010000481.1 GCA_027592155.1 Pseudomonadota bacterium | reverse complement strand
ATGCCCGCAATTGGAACAACGGACAGTCTTACCCTGTTCGCCGAGACCGGCGGGATCGACATCATACGATGTTGAACAGGAGGGGCAGGAAATCAGCATTAATTTACTTAGACGTTGATCGGTTACTTGTATGTAAATGGGATTCGCCTCTCAATCTACCGCGCTGTAGGTATATCCAACGCAAAACGACCATAAATACTTGGAATTCTTTGAATTTCTGGACGAATCCGGCATTTTCATGCCATTCTGCGGCCCAATTTATGGATGATATTATCATATGAGCGACGATCAATCGGTCGTTCGATTCGAAAACGTAGGATTGCGGTATGGGTTAGGTCCGGAAGTTCTCCAGGACATTTCCTTTACCCTGGCCCCGGGCTCGTTCCAATTTCTGATCGGCGAGAGTGGCGCGGGCAAATCGTCGTTATTGAAACTGCTCTATCTTGCCCATCGTCCGACCCGTGGCGTCATGTCCCTGTTCGGTCGCGACGTAGCGTCTCTGCGACGCTCGGAGCTTCCCGCACTCCGCCGCCGTATTGGAATTGTGTTCCAAGATTTCCGACTGCTTCCTCATCTCAGCACCTTCGATAACGTGGCCTTGCCCCTACGGGTCGCGGGTGTCCGCGAAAGCGAAATCAAACGTCATGTCGAGGAACTATTGGCCTGGGTGTCATTAGAGGACCATATGGAAGCCCGCCCGCCGACCTTGTCCGGCGGACAGCAACAGCGGGTCGCCATCGCGCGCGCGGTTATCGCACGGCCAAAGCTGCTCTACGCCGACGAGCCCACCGGCAATGTCGACGATCGAATCTCCAGCCGACTTCTGCATTTGTTCGACGAACTAAATAAACTCGGCACGACGATCGTGATCGCCACCCACAACGATGCCATGGTCCGCGAGGCCAACCGCCCTTGCCTGCGTCTGCGCAATGGCCGGTTGGTGCGATTGGGTCCCGGTTTAGTAGAACTCGACGACACCGACACGGCTGGCGAGGAGGACCGCCAACAGGTCGCCGCCGAAGTCCGCAATCTTGCCGCCGCCGCGAAAGGGCCACGGTTTTGAAACTGTTCGGCCGCACAGATATTTTATTCGATGGCGATGACGCAAGCCGGTTCCTGCCTTGGCTGATTGCCTTCATGGTCTTTCTTGCCGTCTTCGCGATTGCCGGTTCCGTCGCCCTCAACAAAGTTGCTCAGAACTGGGTCCAAGGCATTGAGGATGCGATGACGGTCCAAATACCGGCAGGGGATGACGCGGCGCAGCTGGAGAGACAGGTCCGACGCGCAACGGCAGCCCTCAAAAGTGTTAATGGCGTGAAATTTGTCCAGGTGATTTCGAACGAGGATATACAACGCCAATTAGCGCCCTGGCTCGGTGAGGCCTCCAACACGGCGGACCTGCCTCTTCCGGGTGTCTTGGAGATTATTGTCGACCGCCTCAGCCAGCGCCTCTCTGCGATCGTCCCGGGTGCCGTGGTCGATGACCATCGTGCTTGGATCAGCGGCGTGGTCAGCGCGATACGGTCAACGGAACTGTTGGCCATCCTCATCATCATTCTCATCGCTGCCGCCACGGTGGGGACCGTAATCTTTACCACCCGCGCCGGACTAGCTCTCCATCGCCAAGCGATTGAACTCCTTCATCTGACCGGCGCGCGGGATGTCTATATCGCCCGCCAATTTGCCACACGGGCGTTCTTCTTGGGCCTGCGCGGCGGCGCTATTGGTCTCGCCTTGGCAATCCCCGCATTGGCATTGGTCAGCCTGATTATGAGCCGGCTCGAGACCAGCCTGATCCCCAACCTCGCACCGGGCATCGCGGGATGGGTACTAATCTTGCTTTTGATGCCGCTGGTCGCCTTGATTGCGATGATCACGGCTCGCTTCACGGTCATCAAAACACTGACGGGGATCGTCTAATCCATGGCCGGCCACAGTTCAGCATCCCACAGACGCTGGTTAAAGCGAGGCTTCGCCATTGTCCTCGTTTCTGTCGGGTTATGGATCGCCGGCCTGTTTATTTTCGTAAACATGTTGCCCCGTAGCGCCCCCCAAGACGACACCAAGACCGATGCAATTGTCGTCCTTACCGGCGGATCCTACCGGCTGGAGGAAGGGCTTTCTCTTCTCGCCGAGGATCGGGCAAAAAAGCTGTTTGTCTCCGGGGTCTATCGGGGCGTTGACGTCGCAAAAATCATCGAGTTATCACGTCAGAAATCGGAAAATTTCGAATGCTGCGTCGTTCTCGGCTATTCAGCGTCGAGCACGGCCGGCAATGCTCTTGAAACGGTTGAGTGGATCACAAAGCAGGGCTATCAATCCATCCGGCTCGTGACCGCCGACTACCACATGCCGCGTAGCCTGCTTGAAATCCGAAAGCGAATGCCGGGAGTCAGTATCATCCCCCATGCGGTCTTTCCCCGGGGATTCTCGCGGGACCGGTGGTGGGCTGTTCCCGGAAGTTTGAAACTGGTCTTATCTGAGTACTCGAAGTATCTCGTCTCCTGGGTACGACAACTCGGAGAAGGCGATATTGGGAAAACCGCCAGACAATGAGAGTCATTCGTTCCGCGATCTTCAACCTGTTTTTCTTCAGCTACTGCTTTCTCATCCCTCTTGGATTGTGGGTGTTGATGATCGGCGGCTCTCGTGAGCGCTTTCGCCGAGGGGTCCGCTCCTGGCCGCTGGGCACGTTGCCGGCGCTCAAACTTTTGGTCGGCATAACCTACGAGGTGCGGGGGCTGGAAAACCTCCCCGTCGGACCGCACATCCGAGCCGCCAAACATCAGTCGACCTGGGACACGCTTTTCTTTCTGCTCGATGATCCGGACATCGCTTACACGCTGAAAAAGGAGCTAACAAAGCTCCCGCTCTGGGGCTGGTATACCCGCTTCGCCAAGCACATTGTCGTGGACCGAAAAGCCGGCGGGGCGGCCCTGAAATCAATGATCCGCCAAACCCGGGAAATCCTGGAAGAAGGCCGTTCCGTTGTGATTTTCCCCGAGGGAACCCGCACATCGCCCGGCGAGACCGGGACCTATTTTCCGGGTATTGCCGCCCTTTATAGCCAGCTTGACGTGCCGATTGTTCCCGTCGCCGTTAATTCCGGAATTTTTTGGGGCCGCCGA
>JAQCKY010000480.1 GCA_027592155.1 Pseudomonadota bacterium | reverse complement strand
CACTGTCCGGTGCGAGCTCGAGGGCTTTCTTTAGAAATTCCAGGGCTTCGGACGTTTTCCCCCGTTGAGCCAACAACGTCCCATAAAGGCTGAGCGCATCGACATTTTCCGGCTCAGCCTTGAGCATTTTTTCGTATAAGCCCCCCGCCTCTTGCAGGCGGCCGGCGATATGAAGAGATTGTGCTTGTGAAATAAGATCGCGCGATGCCGCCACGTCACGCCCCTTTCCAACGAGGCCCGGAGAGCCGGCCGATCCGGCGAATAACTAGATAAGCCCCGCAAGCGGTGAGGACGGATCGGCATACATCTTTTTCGGCATTCGGCCTGCAAGGTACGCAAGGCGTCCTGCCTCAATTGCAAGCTTCATGGCCCGTGCCATCTTGATCGGATCCTTTGCCTCGGCAATTGCCGTGTTCATCAGCACGCCGTCGCATCCGAGTTCCATAGCAACAGCCGCATCCGAGGCCGTGCCGACCCCGGCATCCACGAGAACCGGCACTTTGGACTGTTCAATGATCAACCGAATCTGTACCGGATTTTGCACACCAAGGCCGGAGCCGATCGGCGCCGCAAGGGGCATAATGGCAGCACAGCCCATATCCTCGAGGCGCTTGGCCATGATCGGATCGTCACTGCAATAAACCATGACCTGAAAGCCTTCGGCGAGCAGGGTCTCGGTCGCCTTCAAGGTCTCGATCATGTTCGGATAAAGCGTGATCTGGTCGCCGAGAACTTCCAGCTTCACCAAATCCCAGCCACCGGCTTCACGGGCCAGGCGGAGCGTCCTGACCGCGTCCTCCGCCGTAAAGCACCCGGCGGTGTTTGGCAGATAGGTGTATTTCTTGGGATCGATATAATCGACGAGCATCGGTTGATTGGGATCGGTGACATTAACCCGCCGAACCGCGACCGTAATAATTTCCGCGCCTGACGCCTCAAGCGCCGCAGCGGTTTCCTCGAAATCCTTATATTTTCCGGTCCCGACGAGAAGACGGGATCTGAATGTCCGCCCGGCGACTTCAAAGGTTTCTTCGTCCCTCATGGGGCCCGCCCCTTCAGGTGCTCCACCGCCGATAAAATGGACGATTTCCAATTTATCGCCATCGCTCAGTCCGATTTCGCCATAGGCGGATTTAGGGACAATCTCAAGGTTGCGCTCAACAGCGACCTTTTTCTGGTCCAGACCAAGCTCGGTCAATAATGTCTCGACCGTAGAGGGCTCATTTAGATTTCGGTTTTCACCGTTGATCGTGATCAACATATTCGGTATCCGCCCAGCTAATTTAGTGATTCGAATGTAAGCCAGTATGTCCGAGCCGGGCATCGCTTTCAACTGCATTGGACAGCTTGGCGCATTACGCGTGGCCTTTTCGCCCCGCCGCGTCATGATATAAACAAGACGCATCACGGAGCGATTATTCATGACGGCATCAGTCCTTATCTTAAACGGCCCTAACCTCAATATGCTGGGGAGCCGTGAGCCCGAAATTTATGGCAGTGAGACACTGGCCGATATTGAGGAATCCTGCGTGGCGCGTGGGGAGGGGCTGGACCTCAAAGTCGATTTTCGGCAGAGTAACGGCGAAGGTGAATTGGTCGACTGGATACAGGAAGCGTCCGGAAACCATGCAGGGATCATCATCAATGCTGGCGCCTATACACACACCTCGATCGCAATCTTGGATGCTCTTCGGGCGTGTGGATTACCGATTATCGAAGTCCATCTCTCAAATATTTTCCAACGCGAAGAATTTCGCCACCAGTCCTATATCTCACCCGTTGCGGAGGGCGTGATATGTGGATTTGGCGGCCACGGCTACTGTCTGGCGCTGGAGGCGATCGCCAAGATTGTAACGACGAGGGTTTAGTCCGAGGGAGCGCCACAGGCAGTGCCAAAGGATTTTGAGCTAACGCCGGAGACTTTGTTGAGGGCTTATACCATCGGAATATTTCCGATGGCGGAAAGCCGCGACAATGAAGACCTCTACTGGCTTGATCCTGAGGACAGGGGGATCATCCCCTTAGAAGATTTTCACGTACCCCGAAAATTACGCCAGACGATTCGCCAGCACCGCTTTGAAGTGCGGTTCGACACGGCCTGCCGAGAGGTGATTGCCGCTTGCGCGGAGCCGGGCAAGGCGCGGGGAGAAACCTGGATCAACGGCCAGATTCAAGATCTTTATGGTGCCCTCTTTGACAAAGGCTACGTCCATACCGTCGAATGCTGGCGAGACGATAAACTCGTCGGCGGCCTTTATGGCGTTTCCCTTTCCGGCGCCTTTTTTGGCGAGAGCATGTTTTCCCGGGAGACGAATGCGAGCAAAGTCGCCCTTGTCCATCTCGTCGCTCTACTCCGCCATTGCGGTTACCGTCTCTTGGACACGCAGTTCGTGACCGAGCACCTCCAAAAATTCGGGGCCATCGAAATCCCTCGCGAGGACTACCATGTCCTGCTCAACAACGCCTTGAACTGTGAAGTGATGTTTCAGGGAGATTTATCGCCCGAAACCGTCGCCGGCGCAGTCGAGTCGCTTCTACAATCCAGCACCCAGACGTCATAGACGGGATGCTCCATTGCCGATAGCGCGGGGCTAGAGGCAAACATCCAGCCCCGATAGACGTTGGCGACCGATTCCCCCGGTCTGGTCTCCGAGATATCCAGAAACGCCGCACTCTCCGGCGGCTCCTCAGGCGGACGTTTATCACAGGTTCGAACGATAATCTCTAAGGTACCAAATCGAACGGTTTGACCAACCGGCGCCGTTACGGTCGACACTCGTGCCGTCACTTTGTCCAATGCTTGAAGCACGGCGATTGGGAATTTTTCAGCGTTAGATTGTGGTGAGAATGAGAGGAATGCACACAAACAGAGCGCCCACAAAATTCCCTTTTGTCGTTTAAAGATCAATTTTAACCGCCCTAAACCGGGAGTTATTTTGACCCACCGGATCCGCCCGCAAGGAAGATGATTTCACTCACCTGATCTTCAATCGACTTGAAATCTTCCGTTTTCTCAAGCTTACCATCAGCTTTGATAAATTCTCGGGCCTTTCCGGCGCGCAGTCTGATGTATTTACCGCCGAGGAGTCCGTCATTTGATATCGTCGCGATGGTATCAATGGGTAGTCGTATA
>JAQCKY010000479.1 GCA_027592155.1 Pseudomonadota bacterium | reverse complement strand
TATCATCACCGGCTGGTTCCATACACCGGCGGAAGGATAATTCCCTTCATGAAGGGATTAGTAGGAGCTCTCGCCGTTCAGCCAGGCGTCGATCAGCCAGCGGGAAATTGACAGTCCGCTGGGGGGAAGTATGCCACCTTCCTCCGCCATCTCCCGGACTTGAGCCTTGGTAAACCACTGAGCATCCATCAACTCGTCTTCTTGGATCTTGATGGCTTCCGATGTTGCCCGGGCCCGGTATCCCAACATGAGCGATGCCGGAAAAGGCCAGGGCTGGGAGCCTTGGTAGCGCACATCGGTGACGTCGATATCGGCTTCCTCCTTGACCTCGCGAATCACCGCATCTTCGAGGGACTCCCCAGGCTCGACGAAGCCGGCCAGGGTCGAATAGCGGAGGCCCCGTCCTTGGAAACGGATGTTGCGGCCCAGCAGCGCGGTCTCATTTTCGCCTTCACCGCGGCTGACCAGCATGATCACGGCCGGATCGGTGCGGGGGAAGGTGGTGCGCCCGCAATCGGGATTGGTGCAGTGGCGTTCATGACCGCCCTTGCCGCTATCTGCCGGAGAGCCGCATTTCGAACAATAAAGATGGTTGCGATGCCAATACATTAATGCCCGTGCATAGGCGAGAAGCCCGGCTTCGGTGGGGTCCATAGTCCCTGCTAAGCCTCGTAAGTCCTCAAAGCCACCCTGTCCGGGCAGTAGATCCTCACGGTCGGTCTCCTCAAGATCGGAGACGTCGGCCGCGAAATAATACTGACCGTTGGCGGCGCCGAGAAACACGATCACCGATGCCGCTTCGCGGAGCCGAGCGCTGTCGGTATGGGGAAGCATGACCGCTCGCGGCAAATCGTCGATGTGAATCAGATTATGATCCCGCCACACCGGGACAAGGTGGGAGGTCTCCTTGGTGATCTGTTCCGCGAGCCATTTTTCATCGCCTCTGAAATGATGAGCCCGGTCAACCAGAGAGGTATGGAAGTAAAATTTTTCAGTCATATCTATAGCGATGCCTTTGCCAGGTGAGGGAGAGTCGCACAGGGCCTCGGGCCAGGCAATGCTGGATTAATACTGTTCGGCTTCCCACATTGTTCAAACAGGCCTTAACCATTAGTTTGAGGTCCAAGCGTAACCTGCGCTTGAATTAGAACCGAGCACCTCATGCTGAGCTTGTCGAAGTATGGGGTGCGGCCCGCCTCGTGCTTCGACAAGCTCAGCATGAGGCTCCGCGAAGGGAGTTGTTTCGATTTGATTTCCAGAGTGCCAAGTTGTTTGAGGGGTCATTTGCTGATGGGCATGCTGCTGCTCTTGGTGGCCTGTTCGCCAACCTCGCTGCTGTCCGATACCCCCAATGACGTGCCGATTGAAAACCCGGCCGAGATCGTCGACGCCGTCGATTGGGAAGTCGCGGAAACATTTAACATCGATATCCGCCAGGGGGAGTTCCGCCCGACCATCATTCGGCTTCTCCAGGGCGAGCCTTATATTATGGTTATCGAGAACCGCGACGACGTTGATCATCTTTTCGTGGCCAAGGAATTCTTTCGCACCATCGCCATCCGAAAAATGGTCACCGACGAGAAAGAAATCAAAATCGACCGCCTCACCGGCATCAATGTTGAGCCCGGCCGGATAACGGAACTGCATTTTGTGCCGGTGCGCGACGGCTGGTATCCCTTTGAAGACGCCGCGCCGGGATTTTTCGTCGGCGGCGTGGTCTTCGCTTTCATGGGCCGGGGCGCGACCCATGGCGCTGTCGGCGCGATCATCGTCGAGGAATAGTGACCTCGCGGTATTTGAATCAAGGTTCCCGCTTTCAACGCCCGGCTTTGAACTGCTATAGTCCCGGTGGGAGATCGGCCGTGGACGAGCCGCTCGCCAACCCGGTCAGGTCCGGAAGGAAGCAGCCGTAACGAGTTTCGTTCGGGTCGCGTGTCCGGTCTCCCACCTTAATTTCCCGCCCCGGGAATTTTACCGCGGACCCTCGATAATGATGCAGCCGGTTCGATGAGCGAAGAGCAGATCAGCCCCGCCGCCACCGGTGACTCTGACGAGGCCTATCGGGTCCTTGCCCGCAAATACCGCCCCCGCGATTTCTCTGACCTCGTCGGCCAAGAAGCGATGGTCAACACCCTGACCAACGCCTTTTCTTCCGGCCGTCTTGCCCACGCCTTTATTCTGGCCGGCGTGCGCGGTGTCGGCAAAACCACGGCCGCGCGCATCGTCGCCAAGGCGTTGAACTGCACCGGTCCCGACGATCAGGGCGGCCCAACGATCAGCCCTTGTGGGGTTTGCGATTCTTGCCGCTCGATTGCCGAAGACCGTCATGTCGATGTGCTGGAGATGGATGCGGCGAGCCGGACCGGCGTTGACGATATCCGCGAATTGATCGAAGGCGTGCGCTATCGCCCGGTCTCCGCGCGCTTCAAGGTCTACATCGTTGACGAAGTGCACATGCTGTCCCGCAACGCGTTCAACGCGCTCCTGAAAACGCTCGAGGAGCCGCCCGAGCATGTGAAGTTCATCTTCGCCACCACGGAAATCCGCCGGGTGCCGGTGACGGTTTTGTCCCGCTGTCAGCGGTTCGATTTGCGCCGCATCGACATTGATGCTTTGGCGCAGGACTTTGGCCGCATTGCCAAGCTCGAAGGGGCCAATATCACCGACGCCGCCCTGGCGCTGATCGCCCGCGCCGCCGACGGCTCCCACCGCGACGGTTTGAGCCTGCTGGATCAGGCCATCGCCACCGGCTCTGACAACCCCGATGGCGGCCCGTTGGATGAGCCCCAACTGCGCGCCATGCTGGGCCTTGCCGACCGCGCCCGCAGCTACGATCTGTTGGACGCCTTGATGCGGGGCGATGCGGCGGGCGCCTTGGCGCTGTTGGAAGAAGATTACCGCTCTGGCGCCGATCCTTTGATGTTACTGCGCGACCTGCTGGAGATCGTGCATTGGCTGACCCGGGTCAAAGCCGTACCCACGGCCTTGGACGGTGCGGCGGTTGCCGAGATCGACCGGGTGCGCGGCAAGGAAATGACCGAGAGTTTGTCGATGGCCGCGCTCACCCGGGCATGGCAAATGCTGCTCAAAGGCCTTCAAGAGGCCCAGTCGAGCCCGGTTCCGATCCAGGCGGTGGA
>JAQCKY010000478.1 GCA_027592155.1 Pseudomonadota bacterium | reverse complement strand
ATCGAAAAAGCCGCCACCATGCAACCCCGGGCGAATACGGGGCGGTCCGTAATCGTTGGGCAAGTTCCGCCCCCAGCGGACCGAACCGCCGACCGCGGCATAGGTATAGACATTCCCGAGAGCACCCCCGACGCTGGGCGTCAACTCAAACCCCATCCGGGAGTCTTCCGCTTGGAATCGAAATGGCCATTTCCGCTCATAAAGCGCCAAAACCCCGATTTCATTTTTGAGCTGGTTCTGCCATCCCTCCGCCTCGCGAACATTGATGACTTCCCGGTGCCAAAAATTCTGGGTTTCCTCACCGAACGCCGCCGGTCCTACGACACCGATATCAAGCTCAAAGTTATCGACGGCGCGACCGTCCACCTTCTCCCGTTCGGCAACCAGGCCGATACCCGCATAGAGCCATCCGGCATAGGGGCGGTCATTAGAGATCAATGAGGTTGTGCGAATATCTTCCGGCGTAAAGATATTTTGGCCGAGGACAAAGCTGACCCGTCGTCGGCGCGCATCGACCAGTAGGAGATCGTCGAGCATCATCCGCAACAGGCCGGCACCGCTTTCCACCTGCCCTTCGAGAGGGTGACAGCTAAAGTTTGTGAGACCGCTTGCCGGTTCCGGCACCACGATCTCGAGGCGCGTGCCGTGCGTGTAATGGCTATCCGCACCGCTGCCGAAAAGATCATTCTCAAACTGGAAGTTAATGAAACACCCTTGGACGCCGTCCGATTTCGGTTCAGGCGATTCAGGTTTGTCCTGGGCATGCGCAGGGACCGACCATAGTAGCCCGGCGGCGAGTCCTAGTCTTAAGAGCGTCTTTGTTATCATCCTTGCCCGATCTCACCGCCTAATGATCATTGCGTCAGCCTGTCTAAGGCCTCCCGAACCTTATCCAACGATGCCATCGCCTCGCCGCGCCGCTCACGCTGCTCTTCGACAACCTCTGGCGGCGCCTTGGCGGTGAAATTTTCATTGGCGAGCTTTTTATTGAATTTATCGATTTCGACTTCGATTTTTGCGATCTCACGATTGAGCCGGTTTTTCTCCGCGTCGATATCGATAACGTCAGCGAGTGGAAGCACGAGAATCGCATCCTCCATGATCGCCTGAACCGAGCCCGTTGGGATGTCTGCCTCGGAGAAACTGGTCTCGGACAGACGGGCCAAACTACTCAACAAGGGTCCATGGGACTCGACGCAACGGCGTGTAAACGCATCGGCGCCCTTGATGATGAGTGGAACCTTAGCGCCCGGCGGGACATTCATCTCGGACCGGACCGAGCGGATTTGAATGATCGCGCGGACCAGCCAATCGATCTCAGCGGCCGCCTCTGAGTCGCCGAGATTTTCGTAGGCCGGCCAGGGCGCTTCAATGAGCATCGATGGCCGATGATCGGCGAGCTTGCCCCATAGCTCCTCGGTAATGAAGGGCATGAAGGGGTGGAGGAGGTGCAGAATTTGATCCAGCACCCAGGCTGCCGTCTTGCGGGTTTCCTCAATTGCCGCTGTATCGCTTCCCTGCAAGATGGGTTTGGTCAGCTCAAGATACCAATCGCAATAGGTCCCCCAAGTGAACTGGTAAATCGCACCGGTCGCCTCGTTGAAACGATATCCGTCCAGCCCCGCCTCGATCTCCTTCGTAGCATCCGAAACCTTGCCGACGATCCACCGGTTTACGGTCAGCTCGCAACTTGCCGGGTTAAACGCGGGATCGGGATGACATTCATAGTGTTCGCAGAATTTGGCCGCGTTCCAGAGTTTGGTCGTAAAGTTTCGATACCCCTCGACGCGCTCCGGCGACATTTTGATATCACGGCCTTGCGCCGCGAACGCCGCCAGGGTCATCCGCAAAGCATCGGCGCCATATTGTTCGACGATTTCCAGAGGGTCGATAACATTCCCTTTGGATTTGGACATCTTTTGCCCATTTTCATCGCGAACCAGAGCGTGAATATAGACCGTGTGGAACGGCACTTCTTTCATGAAATGCAGCCCCATCATCATCATCCGGGCAACCCAGAAAAAGATGATATCGAACCCGGTCACCAGGACATCGGTTGGATAATAGCGTGCGAGCTCAGGCGTTTCTTCCGGCCACCCCAGAGTCGAAAACGGCCACAGGGCGGAGGAGAACCAAGTATCCAAAACATCCTCATCCTGGCGGAGTTCAGTCGACTTCCCGTAATGCCTATCGGCCGCAGCCTGTGCCTCCGCCTCGGTGAGTTCCACAAAAACCTCGCCGTCGGGGCCATACCAGGCCGGGATCTGGTGTCCCCACCAGAGTTGGCGCGAGATGCACCAAGGCTGAATATTGCGGAGCCAACTGAAATAGGTGTTTTCCCAATGCTTCGGGACAAACTGAGTCCGGCCCTCTTCAACGGCTTCGAGGGCGGGTTTCGCCAAGGTCGCGGCATCGGCATACCATTGGTCGGTCAACCAGGGCTCGATAACAACACCGGAGCGGTCGCCGTAGGGGACAACCATGTCGTTGTCCTCGATCTTATCCAAAAGCCCCAAGGCTTCCATGTCGGCGACGACTTTTTCGCGGGCGTCGAACCGATCCATACCCCGATAAGCGTCGGGAACGTTTTCGTTCATCCGCGCTTCGGCATCGAAGATATTGATCACCGGCAGGTTGTTACGCCGACCGACCTCGAAATCATTGAAATCATGGGCCGGGGTTATCTTGACCGCACCGCTGCCTTTTTCCGGGTCCGAATATTCGTCCGCGATGATCGGAATCGGGCGGTCCGCGATGGGCAAAATGCAGTTCTTGCCGACCACACCTTTAAAGCGATCATCGTCGGGATGAACGGCAACCGCCGTGTCGCCCAACATCGTCTCGGGCCGGGTCGTCGCGACGGTGACGAACTTTCCGTCTTCACCCTCGACCGGATATTTGAAATACCAGAGCTTGCCGACCGTTTCGCGGGCCTCGACCTCGAGATCCGATATCGCGCTTTGGAATTTAGGATCCCAATTGACCAACCGCTTGTCGCGGTAGATCAGGTTATCCTTGTAGAGTTCGACGAACACCTTACGGACCGCGGCGGAAAGCCCCTCATCCATCGTAAAGCGTTCACGAGACCAATCGCAGGATGAACCCATGCTTTTGAGTTGGCCGGTAATCGTCCCACCGGACT
>JAQCKY010000477.1 GCA_027592155.1 Pseudomonadota bacterium | reverse complement strand
CTCTGCATCGCCGCCGTTCAGACCGTGATGCCGCTCGTCGGTGCCCACCGCCGTGAAGCTAGCTGGATGGCGGTTGCCGGCCCGGCCGCCATCGGCCAGTTCGTTTTCCTAGCCCTGTCGTTTGGCGCGCTGACCTACTCCTTTGTGGTCTCTGATTTCTCCGTCATCACGGTGGCCGCCAATTCCCATACCGCCAAGCCGATGCTCTACAAAATCTCCGGCGTCTGGGGGAACCACGAAGGCTCGATGCTGATGTGGGTCCTGATCCTGGCACTTTACGGCGGCGCGGTTGCTCTCTTCGGCAACAACCTACCGCCGACCCTGAAGGCACGCGTTCTCGGCATTCAAGCGCTGATCGGCGTCGCGTTCATGCTTTTTATCGTCCTGACCTCCAATCCCTTCGAGCGGCTGGTGCAGGTTCCGTTGGACGGTCGCGGGCTAAACCCGTTGCTGCAAGATCCCGGCCTCGCCTTTCATCCGCCGTTGCTCTATTTGGGCTATGTCGGATTTTCGATGACATTTTCCTTCGCTGTTGCCGCGCTGATCGAAGGCAGGATAGATCCATCCTGGGCGCGCTGGGTGCGCCCTTGGACCCTCGTCGCATGGGGCTTCCTGACCGGCGGAATCGCCCTGGGATCCTGGTGGGCTTATTACGAGTTGGGTTGGGGCGGCTGGTGGTTCTGGGACCCGGTGGAGAATGCCTCATTCATGCCCTGGCTTGCCGGGACGGCATTGCTGCATTCCGCCATCGTCGCCGAAAAACGCGATGCTTTGAAAAGCTGGACGATCTTTCTGGCCATCATCGCGTTTGCGCTAAGCCTACTCGGCACCTTCATCGTCCGATCCGGCATCCTAACCAGCGTGCATTCGTTCGCCGCCGATCCGTCCCGGGGTGTGTTCATCCTCGCCTTGCTGGTGCTGACCGTCGGCGGGGCCTTCACCCTCTTTGCCTGGCGCGGACCCTCGATGCGATCGACGGGAACGTTTCAGCCCCTTTCCCGGGAAGGCGGCTTGGTCATCAATAACTTCCTGCTGACCACGGCGACAGCATCTGTATTGCTCGGGACGCTTTACCCATTATTTATCGACGCACTCGGCATCGGTAAAATTTCGGTCGGCGCACCATTCTTTGAGGCGGTGTTTATCCCAATGATGGTGCCGCTTATTGCCGTGATGGGCATCGGCCCCTTCCTTAACTGGAAACGCAGCGACCTTTTGACCGCCTCGGCCTACCTCAAATCAGCACTACTAATCTCGATTGCCGCCATCGCGTTGACTTGGTTTCTGATCGACCGGTCCTCTTTGCTTGCAGCCTTCGGCGTCGGGTTATCGGCGTGGCTTCTCGCCGCGACATTCCTGGAACTCAGCAAACGCATCCTGTTGTTCCGCGCGCCGCTCCCCGAAGTCTGGCGGCGCCTCATGCATCAGCCTCGGGCGAGTTGGGGGATGACCTTGGCTCATGCGGGACTCGCCATCGCCGTCGCCGGGATGACCGCGTCGTCGGCTTGGAAAACCGAAAAAATCCAAGTCATGCAAACCGGCGATACTGTTCAGGTCGGTGGTTACGACTACAAGTTCCTTGGTGCCAAGGAAGAACCCGGGCCCAACTACACATCCACCCGCGGTACATTCGAGGTCACCCGAAACGGCAAACATGTCGTGACCATGGACCCCGAAAAAAGGGTCTATCAGGTGTCGAAACAAACCACGACGGAGGCAGCGATCTACTCAACCTTCTTCGGCGATCTTTACGCCGTGGTGGGTGATCCGGACCCCTCGGGTGGATTTGTCGCGCGGCTTTACTTCAATCCCCTGGTGCCATGGATGTGGGCAGGCACTTTGATCATGGTGTTCGGTGCCGGGATCAGCCTCAGTGATCGTCGGCACCGTGTCGGTGCGCCGTCGCGGACCAAAACGTCGGCGTCGTCATCCGGCCTCGCCCCAGCGGAGTAAGCCTGCATGGTTCGCCGTCTCGGCTATATCCTACCGCTTGGGGTCATGGCCATCCTGACCGTATGGTTTTCCCTCGGATTAATGCGTGATCCGCAGTACCTGCCGTCTGCCCTGATCAACTCGCCGGTGCCGGAATTCTCTCTCGCGGCGATTGAGGGGCAAGAGAGGGGTTTTAGCAGCGCCGATATCAAAGGCCACGTCAGCCTGGTCAACGTCTTCGGCTCCTGGTGTGTCGCCTGTCGGGAGGAGCATCCTTTCCTGATGCAGCTCAAACGAGACAACGTCATGCCCATTTATGGTATCGATTGGCGCGAAGAAAACCGCCAGGCGGGCCCGCGGTGGCTCAAGCGGTTCGGCAATCCTTACACCCTGATCGGCGATGATCCCAAAAGCATCGGCGCCATCGCGTTTGGTGTCACGGTCGCGCCAGAAACCTTCATTATCGATAAAACCGGTGTCATACGGTACAAGCATCAAGGACCGATCACCCCCCAAAATTGGGGCAGAACTCTTTTCCCCATCATCGAGAAGTTGAGAGCGGAATGAGACTAATACTAGGACTACTTCTGCTGCTGATCGCGGTGCCCCCGGCCGGTGCCATCGAGCCTCATGAGTTCATGAAGGACCCCGTCCTTCAAAAACGCGCGGAAGGGATATACCCCAGCCTGCGGTGTGTGGTGTGTCAAAATCAGGCCATCGACGAGTCCAATGCCGAGCTTGCGCGTGACATGCGCAGCGTCGTCCGGGCCCGGTTGCTCGACGGCGATACGGACACCGAAGTGATCGACTATATGGTATCCCGTTACGGCGATTTCGTTCTCCTCAGCCCACCGTTTAAATCGATCACCGTTCTCCTTTGGGCCGGACCCGGCTTGTTCGTCCTTATTGGATTGATCGGTATCATATTTTATTTTCGCCGCCAGAGCGCCGCCTTCGCAGCCGGCAATAAACGGCGGGATGCAGGCTCAACATGATTACATTTTGGCTTCTCGCCGCCGTCATGACGATCGTGGCTGTCGTCTTTTCGCTCTACCCTATCGTGCGCCGTCATCGTTATGTGACCGAGGCCGACCACCACACGGTGGTTTATACCGATCAGCTCGAAGAGATCGATCGGGATGAAGCGCGGGGGCTGCTGACCCAAGTGGAAGCCGACGCATCTCGGGATGAGATTAATCAGCGGCTTGCC
>JAQCKY010000476.1 GCA_027592155.1 Pseudomonadota bacterium | reverse complement strand
CCCTATGAGGGATCGGAACCCCATGGTTTTGTTCTTGAAACAATTGACGCAAGTTTGGTGCTCGACGGCCGCAAAGGCCGGATTGTCGTCAAACGCAATTACGGCCCTAAGGACGTCGACGTCGAGGCGGTTGAAGAAAATCGTGCCAAACATCTCGCCGCCGTAACGGTAATGTTTAAACGGGAAAAGGGCTATGATTTGGGTAATCTTGATTGGTTCTGGGCCAAATATAAGAAAGACGGCTCCATCGATACCAACCCAAAGGGTGTAATGCTGGTCGGCCGGGTTGCCAAGGGCACCGATGGCGGATGCATCGCCTGCCACAAAGCAGCCCCCGGCGATGACCTGGTTTTCGCATTCGACAACTAACTGCCGGACCCCATTGGGAATTCGTGATGCCGCCCCTGGATCGGTGTTGATCCAGAAGTCACATGTCATCGCGTCCCGAAATTTTCTAATAAACTATCGAGGCCGTTCCAGGTCTGGTCAGTGGCGTTCAACGCAGAAGTTGGGCGCCATTGTTCGCTTCGGGAACCCGTGCCCGAAATGGATCCGCCGCAGCTAAGAATTGTGTCGCGGTTGGGGGGCGTGTAGAGTTTTCCGGCATGCTTCTCCGATCTGTGGGGCGCGCGTCACAGTATTTCACGGGCTCCCCGCCCCCTCTCATCGCGATTGGTCACAGAATAGTCGCATGGAACATCCCTTTCATGGTGGTAGCCTCGCCGATGCGGAGGCCGCGTTCGGGCCCGCCAAAGACGGCTGGCTCGATCTGTCGACCGGCATCAATCCCAACGCTTATCCGGACACCGGGATTTCCGCACCGTCCCTAAACCGGCTGCCCGATCGCTCGGAGCTCCAGGCTTTGCTGGATGCGGCCCGGGCTTATTACGGCGTGCCGCCGGGCTCGGCCATCGTCGCCGCGCCGGGAACGCAAGCACTGATCCAATATCTGCCCCGGCTGCGGACCCCGGGGAGCATGCAGGTGGTGAGCCCCACCTACAGCGAACATGCGAAGGCCTGGGCCGACGGCGGTCATGCCGTGGCAGAGATATCGGCGCTGCCCGAACAGGTCTCGGCGAATGTCACGGTCGTCGTCAATCCCAACAATCCCGATGGCCGGATTACCGATCCCGCGGCGCTGCTCACCTATGCTTCCAAATGCCAGGCGAGCGGCGGCTGGCTGATCGTCGATGAAGCCTTCGCCGATGTCGCACCTGAGGCCAGCCTCGCCAATCGTCGGGCGGTGGGCGGCTTGGTCGTGGCGCGCTCGTTCGGAAAGTTTTTCGGCCTGCCCGGATTACGGCTCGGCTTTCTCATCGGTGATCCGGAAATCACCGAGGCCATCGACCGTTTGATGGGGGTTTGGGCGGTCTCCGGGCCCGCCATCGAGATCGGCACCCGCGCCCTCCTGGACCGTCCATGGATCGACAACGCGAGGGCGCAGCTTGCCGGTGCCCGGCGGCAAATGGAAGGCGTTCTCGAAGCGGCGGGGTTCTCCATCCTCGGCGGCACCGATTTGTATCTCCTGGCCGAACATCCCGATGCCCAGGAGAAATTCGCAGACCTCGGCCGGGCCGGGATCTATGTCCGGCGTTTCCCCGAGCGGGACAACTGGCTGCGCTTCGGCATGCCGGGTAACGCGGCGCAAGTCGAGCGCGTCGTGAAGGCCTTGCGCCTTTAGGCCCGGTCGATCAGATGAATATAGGAGCCCATGACGGTGCCGATCTTGGCGCCGCATGCCGGAAAGGCCGTGCCGACCGCATCCTGCACGCTGAACAAATGATGCTCGATCGCGCCGTCGCATTCTTGCGTGTAATGAAATTCATGGCCGCGCAGAACCGTGCCCGCCGGCCCAAAGGGCGTGACGTCGTTGGTGGTCACCGAGCGGTAGCCCAAGGATAGTTTCGGCGCCGCGAAGCTGGTCGAGACCGGTAGCAGGCCCGCCATTGGGTGCGCCGCGCCTTCGCGGTCGATAAGGCTGCGCCCCAAAACCATAAAGCCGCCGCATTCGCCGTAGATCACGCTTCCAGCCTCCTTGGCGCGACCCAGCCCGTCAAAGAATGTGGATTTTACGGAGAGCTCACCGGCGTAATTCTCCGGATAGCCGCCGGGCAGGAACACGGCGTCCGCGTCGCCTCGGGGCGGCTCGTCGTTCAAGGGAGAAAAGAAAGAAATCTCAGCACCGGCCCGCCGCCATCCTTCGACCAGATGAGGATAGAGGAACGAAAACGCCCCATCCTTGGCGATGGCGATTTTTTGGCCCAATGGTGGCAAGGGTGTCAGGGGCGCATCCCCTTCCGCCGCCGATCGCGACGCCAGCGGGCGGGCGAGCTTTTGCAGTAGCGCGAGGTCGATATGCGCGTCGATGATCGTCGCGGCCCCCTCCAGCAGCGCCTCGATCCCGTCATGTTCCTGGGCTTGCACGAGCCCGAGATGGCGTTCCGGAAAGGTGAAATCTTCGTTGCGGGGGATGTAGCCCGCCACTGGAATCTCAAGGGACACCATGGCCCGCTCAATCATCGCCCGATGCCGCGGGCTACCGACCCGGTTGAAGATCACGGCCGCGATATCGACGCCGTCCCGGTAGGCGGCAAATCCCTTGACGACCGCGGCGGCGGATTGCGATTGGCCTTTGACATCGACGACCAGCACGACGGGATAGCCGGTTCGCACCGCGACATCGGCGGTTGAGCCTTCGCCGTTCTGCGCCCCATCGAACAAACCCATCACGCCTTCGATGACGGTTAGGCTGTCATCGCCGCCCGACAACAGGTGCGAAACCGTCCCCGGCCGCATCGCCCATAAATCGATATTCGCGCATTGCCGCCCGCTCGATAGCGTGTGAAATTGCGGATCGATATAGTCGGGGCCGACCTTGAACGACGACGCCGAAATGCCGCGGCGCCGGAGTGCCCGCAGCAAGGCCAGCGTGATCACGGTCTTCCCAGACCCCGACGAAGGCGCGGCGATAATCAGCCCGTTCATTAATTCATTGTTCCGGCAATCAGGCACAGGTCCGTTTGTGGGGTGCAGCCTATCGCGCATAATGGTAGGTGGCTAGACTGGGCGAGCCGCAAATCGGTCACGGGTAAAGGTAATGGCAGGCAAAAGCGATCCCGACGCGGATGAGATACGCACCCTACGGCGGGG
>JAQCKY010000475.1 GCA_027592155.1 Pseudomonadota bacterium | reverse complement strand
TCGCACCAGCGTTTGACATTGGGAAAATCGTCGGGATTTTGCTCGCGCCGATCAAATCTCCAGGCCCACGGGTAAATCGCCATGTCGACGATGGTATAGTCGTCGCAGAAATATTCGCGGCCTTCCAGCCGGCTATCCATGACCCCATACAGCCGACCCGCCTCGTTGCGGTAGCGGTTCATGGCATAGGGGATCTTCTCCGGCGCATAGCCAAGAAAGTGATTGGCCTGGCCGAACATCGGGCCGACCCCGCCCATCTGGAACATCAGCCACTGCATCGCTTGCCAATAGGCATGCGGCTCCGTCGGCATGAACGTGCCGTATTTGTCGGCAAGATAAAGCAGGATCGCGCCGGACTCGAATACCGTGATCGGTTTACCGCCCGGGCCATCGGTATCGATGATGGCGGGCATCTTGTTGTTTGGACTGATCGCCAGGAATTCAGGCGTGAACTGGTCGCCGGAATCGATGTTGATGCCATGAATGTCGTACGGCACGCCCAGCTCTTCGAGCATGATATGGACTTTGTGCCCGTTTGGCGTTGCCCAGCTGTAAAGCTCAATCATCGATATGTCCTCCTCACGCCGAACGCGGTCGCCGGGCTTGGGTGTGCGGTTACAATCTTATGTCGCGGAGCGGACGCCAATGGTCAAGCCACGGATTCAAGCACGCCGCCGATGGTGCCGGCCACGTCGCCGGTGGGATCGATGCGAACCGCCTGCAGACCGGCAGCCCGCGCCCCGTCGATGTTCTCCTCGGTGTCGTCGAAAAACAGGATACGTTCGGGCGCGGTGCCCATGCGGCCGGCGACCAAACGAAAGGCCTCCGGCTCCGGTTTGCGGACGCCGAGCGCGCTGGAACTATATATGTCGCGAAACGGCGCCAGGATATCCGCATAGCGCGTTGTCCAGGTCATCTGATGCACCGCGTTGGTATTGGAGAATACGTCCATGGGCCAGCGCCGCCCCGCCGCCGCCAGCACGTCGGCCATCCCCGGCACCGGTCCGACGAAGATATCGTTCCAGCCGTCAAGCATGGCCGCGTCGTCAAGGTCGATCTGCAAGTGCTGGCGTAGATGTTTGGCATAACCGGCAAAGGCCAATTCGCCCCGTTCATGGCGGCAATAGGGCTCATCCATAGCAAAGCGCGCCCGTAGCCTGTCCCGCTCCGCCGGCGTCGGTGCCCAGCGGGCAAACACCCGCTCCCAGTCGATGGTAATGACGATGCCGCCAAGGTCGAACAGCAGTGCCTCGACCTTGGCGCCTGATCGGCGACCGGTCATACGGTTTTGCGGCGGCTCATGCAGCGACGGCGATATCCGTGCGGCGCAGCTTGTCGACGTCGCGGCCGGTGATGCGGATCAGCCGGGTCGGGCCTTCGCGCTTCGGCGAATGCACTTTGTATTCGTTATAGAGATAGGCGTCGCCGGGCTTCATGACGTAGGTCTTTTCCAATTTGACCTCGGTCGGTTTGCCGTTGGCGCCTTTGGCGACGACGTCCCACTCACTCATTTCCGTCTCGCCCACGGCCTGGCCATAGATCGCCCAAGTGGTGCCGTGATCGTGCGGCGGGCTTGCCTTGGCGCCGAGGTTGACGTGGGCGAGGATCTGAAAGCCGAGCTTCGGGTCCTCATAGATCACCGTCTTTTCCGTCGTGTTATCGGGGCCGAGATGGGCGGCGACGAATGCCTTGTCGAGCAGCACCTCGGACAACAGCTTGCGCACGTTCTCGCGCCCGGACGGCCCGGGATCCTCCGACAAAAACTGGCGGCAGGCGGCGGCGAAACTTTCGAGCGTATGGGGCATGACATCTCCTCCTCGGTCCCGGGCGGTACAACAGCACCCTTGCTGACCAGAATATAGCGCGAAATGGTGGCGGGTATCTAGTCCACGGCGAAGACCCATTTTGTTAGCCGTCCAAGGCCATTGCCGGGCCGCAGCGGCTGGCCGTGGATCCCGGATCAAGTCCGGGATGACAATTGGCAAATCCCTGTCACGCCCCCCGTCCCGAGTCTAATACAATCCGTCATCCCGGACCTGATCCGGGATCCACAAGATCGTCATTCGGGGTATTTCCAGAACCAAAGGGCTTATGCATGCAGTCCGGTCGCGCACCTCCAGGGCCAACCAATCAAATGTTGCAGGTCGTTATCGGCCATGCTTGCCTGCAATAGACGTTAGAATGACGAGGACATTATTGAAAATTTGATACGCTTGGTTTTTTTAAAAATTTCTCACTCCGAGATTAAGTACCACGCGTTAACGACTGTGCATTTTCGTCTTAAACATCGAGACATCGAGACATCGCGCAGAGGAGAGAAGTGGAATGGGGCTGTTCAGCCTGCTCTTCTTAATACCTGTTGGCGTCGTATACGGCCTGTTCGGATGTCTTGTCCTGGCAGTCTTTAAAAAACCAATCACGCTAATCTCGTTGTGCGTTTTTGTCGGTATTGGCGCTGTTTCCGGGATTTTCTCATTGATGTTGTCCGGCTTGGTTTTGGCGGACGATAACAATTACCTGACTGCCGGAAGCTTCGTGATCGGGATGCTTACCGCGGTTCTCGCGAGCGTCTTCTCCATTCAGTCGACCGGCAGGAATCTCACGAGACTCTTTGTTGGATTGACGGCCTTTGTGACGCTCGCTCTATCGGCTGTCGTAATCGTAATTTGGGAGGGACCGGCGTCCGAAGCAGACGTGATTGGCATCTATGACATGGTTACGGATGGCGGCATGGAAACATTGGAACTAACCAACGATCATAAATTTTTGCACACATACCAACGCAATGAAGGCAACTTGAGCCGGCACCAAGGGTCCTGGAAATTGTCTTCGGGCGTCGATGCTAGCCGCATTGTGTTGTACAGCCCGCCTGCTGCCAATCGGAGGATAAACGGCGAATGGGCCCCCGAAGTATTTAAGAACTTGTTTGGTCGCGTCACTATACCGGTCAACTTGGAACCAAAATATGAACGATTTTTAAAAAGGTAGCGCACCCTTGATGAAAACCGAATTAGCCAGCTACGTCCTAAAATTGCAGCGCGCATCCGAGGAGACGCGTCAAGCCGAGGACAGGGGGCTATATCTTAAGGTTCCTCGACGTCTCAAGTGGATTTGAGGATATCGGGCAGCGGTGCGGCGAGCATGTAGATGA
>JAQCKY010000474.1 GCA_027592155.1 Pseudomonadota bacterium | reverse complement strand
GTTGTTGCCAGTTGACGGGCAATAAGGGAAGGACTGGTCACGCGGCCGAACCGCACCGCCAGATCGATTCCTTCTTCGACGAGATCGATGGCGCGGTTATCGAGCGTTACATTGACGTCGAGCTTCGGGTAACGCTCGGTGAACTCGATGAGGGCGGGCATAATGATATCGAAGCCGCATCTGACCGGCGCCGAGAAGCGCAAGGTCCCCGTCGCCTCCGATTGCAAATCGCGGACGGCTTCCTCCGCCGCCTCGGCTTCCGCCACCATCCGGGCGCAGCTCTCATAATAACGCTGGCCGGCTTCGGTAATCGAAAACTGTCGGGTTGTCCGTTGCAGCAGCACGACGCCCAGGTGTTCTTCCAGTTCCGAGACGTAGCGGCTCACCGCCGATTTTGCCGTACCCAATCGTTGGGCGGCGGCGGTAAAGCTTCCGGTGTCCACGAGAACGACGAAGATCGCCATATGTTTATAGTACTGCAATGCGGCTCTTCAATAGTTCTAAAATTAAGAACAATATGTTTATAATTTTTTGTATTGCTAATAAATTATAACAAATTAGAATGTCCGAACAATCGAATTCTGATCACGGCTGAAACGCCGAGGGAGCGCCAGATGAAATTCACGACAGAGCCCCACATTGAAAAACATCCCAATGACGCGGTGCCGTTGGTGGCCATGGTCTATTTTAAGGCCGATGGCAAAGCTGCGACGACGCTGGAGATCGACAACGGGAAAAAGAAACGCAGCGTCACCTTCGACGAAACTCACGATCCGGAACAGGGTTTGCCGGTCATCGGGATGCGGGCGAATTCCGAGCACTGGGTTACGGTCAAGACGGGGGACGCCGATGCAGTAAAGCTCACCTACTGCACGCCGCCCTTGCCGGAAAATCCGCGGGAGATGCCGAACATCGAATTGGTGACATCGAAGGCCGATGAAATGGCGCCGGGATGGACGATATTATCCATTCGCCGCCGCCCCATCACCCGCGCCATTTGGATGACCCAGAAGCAGTTCGAGTTCCAGAACCGCTGGAGCTTGCTGGTGATCTTGGACGAAGAGGGCGAGGTGGTCTGGTATTACCGGGCCGACAGCCGTATCGCCGGTGTTCATCGGCTCCAGAACGGAAACCTCTTCTATCACCACGTCAATTTCCGCTCCATCGAGATGGATCTTTGCGGCAATGTGGTGAAACGCTTTCATGCGACCAACCGGCCGTTCGGTCCGGTCGAGAACTCCATCGGTATCGAGGCGCAGAGCCTGCACCATCAGCCCCACGAGATGCCCAACGGCAACTATCTGGCCTTGACCGCCAATGCTCGCGAGATCGAAAATTATTACACCAGCGAGACCGACCCCGACGCCCCCCGCGCGACGCAAAAGGTGGTCGGCGACAACATCGTCGAGTTCACACCGGACGGTGAAATCATCTGGAGTTGGAACACCTTCGATCATCTCGATGTCATGCGCATCTGTTACCACTTGTTCGTGGCCTATTGGCACACACGTGGCTTTCCCAAACATCTGGATTGGAGCCACGGCAACGGCGTCACCTATGACGAGCATGACGACAGCATCATGGTCTCGCTGCGCCACCAGGATGCGATCATCAAGATCGACAAAAAAACCAAGGAGATCGTCTGGATTCTCGGCGATCACACCGGCTGGAAAAGTCCGCAGAAAGAGAAGCTGCTGACCCCCACCCACGATCTTCGCTGGCATTATCATGGCCACAATCCACGGGTCACCGGGCCGAACCGTTTCGTCATGTATGACAACGGCATTTGCCGAGCCATGCCCTTCCATGATCCCGAAAAAGAGCCGGCGGAGTGTTTCGCGCGCGCCGTCGAATATGAAGTCGATCCGGAAAACATGACGGTGACCGAAGTTTGGGTTTCCTCAACCGACGAGTCCGATGACCGGGTGATTTCCATGGCCATGGGGGATGCGCACCAGTTGCCAAACGACAACATGTTCGTGATCGACTCCCTGTGCCTAACGCAAGAGGAAGAGCTAAATCGCCTCGGCACCGTGAAGGTTACCGACCTGACTTGGAATGAATGGAATCGTTCCGAATGGCACATCGCCGACTTCCCGAGCTGGGGCCGCATCCGCGAGATGAAACGCACCGGTGACCGGGACGTGGTGTTCGAAGCCCATGTCAGCGACACCAATGACATGCTGGGCTGGGAGGTCTTTGGCGGTGCCAGGATTTCCGGGCTCTATCCGGCGGGGATCGAGGAGGCGACCTAAAATTCCTGCTTGGGATCGACTTGAATACTTCGCCTATCCCCGGCGGCGGCGAACCGCTAATCCAAGACCGATCAACCCCGAAAGGAATAACGGCAGGGCACCCGGAATTGGCACGGCAGACAAATCGGTGCCTGCGATTGCCGTGCCGGTAAATCCCGCTAGCTGGAAAGCATTACAATCATCAACACCCGTAATGTTGACGCAGAACCCCAATGTCCCTGTGAGAAGGATCGGTGTCCCACCGGTGAAGGCAAGATGCGGAAAATTTGGGAATCTCAGTGATACACTTGCGTCGCCTGGGTCAATCCCGTTCCCATCTAGGTCCATAACCGTCACAAAACCGGTTTCGTTACCACTGCTGTATAAAGTGTACTCGCCATTGAGGGACGGGTTAGCCTGGAACAAATTGTTGGGATCACCCGGAAACGTCACACCCGATAAATTAAGACTAATATTGGTTATATCTTCCGACGGCAGGTTTGCGGTATCAATATCAAATGAACCTGACAGCTGGGCTGGGCTGCCAGCTACAGTGAACGGATCCACATTTATCGTCCAAGTTACCGGCGCGGCCTGCGACGAGCCTGGTAGGGTGGCCAACAGAACGGCACCGGTTGAGACGGCGGCTACCAGCGCGATGTATTTGAGTTTAACGTAAAATGAAATAAAGACTTGAATCATAAGCTATCTCCCACATTAGCGATTCAACGACTTGTATCTAAATTAACGCATACGCGTTAAACGGTAGCAGTAACCTGTATTCGAGACAAGGTGTCCGCTCGAAGCCCCCCCCTCAGAAGTTGGCCAGCCGCCTCTGGCATTGTCACGCCCCTGTCAGCGTCTACACTTCACCCTAGGTGTATCGCTGGAGGAGGATGGCGAATGGCGGCTGAAACCATG
>JAQCKY010000473.1 GCA_027592155.1 Pseudomonadota bacterium | reverse complement strand
GATTAACCCTCCCTCGATATTTGAGGAGCGTATTGAAGCACGGAATTTCCGGCATAAAAAGCCGATGGTTTCACTATCGGACGGCCCGCGCTAACCTTGGGCGTCTCAACTGAAGGAAAACCTTTCATGCCGGAATTTCGCCTCGATAATATCGATAACCTGATCCCCAACGATGTCGTACTAAGTATTGCCGAGCATGAGGGCTCGCAATCCGTGCGGTTGGTTTTGACGCCCGACGCGGAGACGCCGGACAATCCGACATTCGCCATGATTGAGGGGGTCGAGTTTTCCAACGGCACAATTGAGATCGAGGTTGCGGGCCGGCCCTTGCCGGATGCGCCGTCGCAAGCGCGCGGTTTTATCGGCATCGCCTTCCGCATTCAGCCCAATCTTTCCAAGTTCGAATGCATCTATATCCGGCCGACCAATGGCCGTGCCCAGGAACAGATTCGACGCAATCGGGCGACCCAATATTTTTCCTATCCCGACTGGAAATTCGACCGTATGCGCCAAGAGGTGCCGGGCCATTATGAATCTTATGTGGACCTAATCACAGGCGAGTGGACCAAGTTGAGAATGGAGATCGACGGCGAAAAGGCCGTGCTCTATGTCCATGAACCCGAACAACCGACGCTGATCGTCAATGACATGAAACATGGCGCTGACATGCATGGCGCCATTGGGCTTTATATCGACAGCGGGACCGAAGGTTTTTTCCGCAATTTGAAGGTGACAGCGCGATGAGCCACTTTGCCGCCGTCCTGATCGGGTTCTTCATCATCGCCGCTGGTGATGCCTTTGCGCAAACCGGGCCGAGCCCAGCTGAAATGACAGCCTATCGCGGGCTTCACGCGGCGGCCGCGGCTGGAGATGTGGCGAAAATCCAAGCGCTTGCCAAGGGCGCGGATATCAATGCCCGGGACGGTAACGGCCGGACGCCGCTGATGGTTGCCGCATTTTTGCGCCGCCATGATGCGGCACGGGCGCTGATTGCAGCCGGAGCCGATTTAAACCTGCTCGACCATGACCGCTACGACGTTCTGACAATTTCCGGGGTGATCGATGATCCGCTCATGGTGAAGATCGCCATCGACGCCGGTGCCGATGCGCGGCTGATCACCAGCCGATATGACGGAACGGCCCTCATTGCCTCGGCGCATCTGGGGCATGTCGAGGTCGTGCGTCACTTGATTGCCGGGAAGGCACCGCTGGACCACGTCAACAATCTAGGCTGGACGGCGCTGATCGAGGCGATCGTACTGGGTGATGGGGGACCAAACCATCAAGCCATTGTGAAGGACCTCATCGCCGCCGGCGCCAATATCAACATCGCCGACCGTTCGGGGGTGACGCCTCTGGGCTTGGCGCGCCGCAGCGGTTATGGGGAAATGGTGCGGATGCTGGAAGCGGCCGGTGCGCGCGAATAAATTTGAGCGTTAGCGAACAGGGTTTTCCGGTCCTCGGCCTCGGTAGGCATCGATGAACGCAGCGGCGGCGGCGGGATCGAATTCAGGCAGTTCCAGCCGCTTTGTCCAAGCTGTCAGAACAACGCGTTTACCGAGCCCCCGGTTCGGGGTCAGCACCATCCCATCCCATTGACCGCGGTAGGTGCCGGTCCAGGACCGGAGTTTTTCCAGCGCTTCGTTGCCGGGTTGGTCGTAATAAACAACGATGTTTCCATGTTCGAGCGCATGGACCAGCATCGTCGGTAATTGCCGGTCATTGTACTCTCCGGGTTGGACCCAGGTCTGACTGTGGGGTCCGGAGGTGGGGAAGGGGTCGGCGTAGCGGTAACCTTCGCCGATATCAAGATGCCGGCGGCCCAGATTGGGCAGCGTCACAACCTTTTCGAGGGCCGGTTTTCCAGCTTCCGCGAGTGCAGCGAATTCCCGGTTGACGGTTGTCCCGCTCCACCAGAACCAAGCGACACCGCCGACAACGGCGATAAGGATGAGGTAGAGAAAGGATTTCGTAAACGAACCAAGATTACCGGAGGACGAGCCGCCCCATTGAACGCTGCCCTCGCCAGTATTTGTTTTGGCCGGTTTTGATGATTGTTTCCGCCGCTTTGTTTTTGATTTAGGCATCTCACTCTAACTCCGGAATTGTCGAGGCAATGGATATCACCGCGCGCGGAGCCGTGAAATCCCTCATTCTTCAACTTAGCGTGTTGCGGCGAAGATTTGAACGCAGATAAAAATGGGGATCCGAATTATCTCAGATCCCCATTAAGCCAAGGAACAGTTTTAGGTGCTTAATTGGCGACAGCGAGCGCTTGGATTTCAATCTGAACCTCGTCGGAAACCGCGGGGATAATGAACTTCATGCCATAGTCCGAGCGGTTCAGTTTCCCGATCGCGGTGAAGCCGGTAAAGGTCTTTTTATTACGCGGATGGGCTTTCTTCTGGTTGAAGGTGACATCCAGGGTGAGCGGTTTGGTGACACCGAGCAGCGTCAGCATGCCGGTAATTTTGCCGGTTTTTGCACCCGTTTTTTCGACCTTCGTGCTTTTGAAGGTCATGGTCGGGAATTCCTTAGAATTGAAAAAGTCCGGGGATTTCAAGTGGGCATCGCGCTTCTCGAAACCGGTATTGATGCTGGCTGTACTAATAGTCGCTTGGACGCTCGATTTGGACACGTCCGTCTCATCGAACACGAATGAGGCGTCAAATTTTTCGAACCAACCGGCGACCCGTGTCCAGCCGCCACGATCGACGCTGAATTTGATCTGCGTGTGCGGTTTATCGATGGCGTACTTGTCAGCAGCAAAGCTGGACGGCACTGCAAATAACATCGGCGTCGTGGCGACAGCAGCGACGATCAGAAACCTAGATATTTTCATTAGCGTTATCCCAAAGTGAGTTTTCAGATTATTAAACCCAATTAGTCTGCGCCAAAGGTGAACGCAATCGCAACCGCAACAATTACGGGAAGTAAGCAGACCACGCCTGTAACCAGAGAGCCAGTTGCCGGGGATAGGCCAAAGCGCGTAACCGTCGAAACCCTTGAGGCAAGAAAAACCAGGATGAGGAACGCCATGGCAAGTTTGTTGGCATCGGTAAAGAGCACTGTCGTGGTCGCAATCGCAATGAACCCGCCTCCAGCGCCGAGAACACCGGCGCCATCGAAGCGAAACCGGTCCGTTGGCCAGTTCCAC
>JAQCKY010000472.1 GCA_027592155.1 Pseudomonadota bacterium | reverse complement strand
CTAGTCAAACAGGAAGGTAATCGGGTGGAGCAGATCGCGAGGACCGAGCCCCACCTGAAGATCGTCTCAGAACACGTAGCAGCAAGCACTGAAACTAGTAACATTATATATGACTGGAGTTCATATGGTCTATCACTAATGGGAATACAATTTTTCATCTGTGTTTTGAAACGTATAACCGCTGCGAATATCGGCAATTTCCCATAGGGAGTGGGCGAAAAACATACCTAGTCTGGGTCAGTTTGGAAGCCTGCCGCCGCAATACCGGCACGGGCGCACTCGACATCCTTGACCGATGGCGCGCCGGTTACCCCGAGAGCGCCGACAACGTTTCCGCTATCGTCGCGAATCAAATGCGCGCCGGCCACGGGGACGAATTTTCCGTTTGCGACTGAAGCAAGAGAATCGATGAACCAGGGACGATCCTTCGCGCGTTCTTCAAGGACCGCCGTCGATATTCCCATCCCGAGAGCGGCATAGGCTTTACCGATTGCGATGTCCGCCCGCATCAGAGCGCTGTTATCTTCTTTCTTCAAAGCGACAATTTGGCCACCGATGTCTAAGACAACCGCGGTCATCGGGCTGAGGTTTAGCTCTCTCGCCTTGGCGAGAGTTGCATCGATCATTTTAACAGAGTCTTCGAGGCCGATATTAGACATGGTCGTTCCTTCCCAATTTGTGCTGTTGAAAAGCATTATAGAGAAGCCACGCCTTGCGGATCAAACGGCGGAACGCCGACTTGGTTATTCCTCTGACTTTGAGAGCATCTCAAATATCGCTGCGCGGAGATCGTCCGTATGCACCGGTTTATGGAGCATGGTGAAGTCCCGCTCCTGTACGTGACGAAGCGACTCCTCCGAGATATCGCCGCTGAGAAGAATCGCCGGGATTTCCGCCGAGAACCGGGCGCGCAGCCGTTCGACCGCATCGATCCCTGTCATACCGTCGGGCAGGCGGTAGTCGCTGACGATGAGGTCCGGCGCTTGATTGTTACACCGCTCAGGGATCTGTTCAAAATCGGGGCAAGCCGGACCAGTGACACGGCAAGCGTGGACATCAAACCCCATATTGCCGAGCAGAAGCGCCATCGAATCCAATATCTGAGCTTCGTCGTCCATCAGAACAATGCGTCCGCTCACCGCTTCGCGCGGCATCGGGCTGGCGCGGCCGACGGCCTCCAGCGTTCCCTCAAACAAAAATTTCTGCGCGCCCGCTGCGTCGGTTTTCCGGTAATCAACGGCCGTATCGGCGGCATAACTCTCCTGAGTCCAGGACTGCCCTAGCGAAAAACGGTCACCCTGGTGCGGGAAGATCCATCCCGGATCCAGAACCGCCGAGGAGATGCCAAAAGCCTGTTCTATGACGCCGGTGTCATCTTCAACTCGGGTAACAAGTCCGACCGGAACGCCGAACGCTTCGCAGCCCAGTTCCAAAAGCCTCGCGACCTTGTCTTCGTGAGAGCGCGCATAGTCCGATGTGATTTCATGCAGGCGGGCCAAGCGCTCTTGGTTCTCGCGCAGCAGCGCCTCGGCCCGTTTGATCTCTGTGACGTCCATGCAGGCCACGACCATCTGCACGGCGCGTTCGTAATAATCCCGCATGACCGTGCCGCGCGACCTCACATAACGGACTTCACCATCGGGTCGAACAACCCTGAATTCCCCCTCATAGTCCTCGGCCGCATCCTCGGCGGTGGTTATGGTTCGCCTGACTTCCGCAAGATCATCGGGATGAATACCGGACCAGAAATTGGCGTCGAACCCAGTATCGGCTGAGGCCGGATCGATGCCGAAAATCCGTTGGGTCCGTTCATCCCAGCTATGGCTGTTGTTCCGGTAACTGAGCCCCCAGGTGCCGACGACGGCGGTCTCAAGGGTAAGATCAAGCCGGTTGCCCTGCTGACGCAACTCCTCCTCTTGCCGCTTATGCTCGGTGATATCTTGAATTTGACCGATTAAATGACTGGGTTTTCCCGCCGCGTCACGGACCATGAGGAGCGTTGATACCCCCCAGATGATCTCGCCGGATTTGTGAACGTAGCGGCGTTCCCGGCTGATGTGATCGGTCGTTCCCGCGCTGAGCACCTCGCGCTGCTCGCGTACCAATTCCACTTCATCCGGGTGGGTGATGTCTTCAATCCGCAATCCGTAAAGTTCTTCCGGCGGATAGCCGATGAAGTTTGAAAAGGCATCGTTGACCAAAATGTAACGGCCGCCGGGCGTGGAAATATTCATGCCGATGGCCGAATTTTCGAATATTCCCCGAAAGCGTTCTTCGCTTTCGCGAAGCGCCTGTTGGGCTCGTCTGCTCTGGGTAATGTCTTGAATTTGGGCGACGGTGCGTTCGATCCGGCCGGCGCTGTCGCGTTGATAAAATAGGCTGGTCATGCCCCAGCGGACCGAGCCGTCCTTGTGCAGATACCGCCTCTCGACGGTATAGATATCCTTCGTCCGCGCCGGCGCCTCTTCCCCGGTCTCGAGCGCGAGATCTTCGGTACCCAATAACTCGCTCGCGTTGAGGCTGGTGATTTCGTCGGCGCTGTATCCAAAATACTCTCTGAACGCCGCGTTTGCGATTTGGAACCGGTTATCCACCCCTGCCACCGCCATGGCGACGCCGGAGTTCTCTATCAGATTTTCAAAGCGCTTCTCGCTGTCGCGGATCGCCCCTTCGGCGGCAAGCGCCTCGCTGAGTTCGATGCCAACGGAGATCGAACGGATGATTTTACCCTGATCGTCAGTTTCGGGATTGGCCCGAATAAGTACATCGATCAATTCGCCGTTTTGTTTTCTAAATTTATGGATGCGGTCGGGAACTTGACCGGTCTCAAAAAGTTGTGGGATGAGATCATTTTGGATCGCGGCGTGGGACTCTTTGGCGACAAAATCGGTGATCGGCTTCCCAACCACATCAGCCCGTTCGTAACCGAGGGTTGAGAGCCAAAAATCGCTTACCCCAAGCAGTTTCCCCATGGAATCGATCGAATGCAGCATGATTGGTGCGTTATCGAATATCGCTTCATAACGCCGGGCGCTCTCCTCAAGACCGGCCAGCGTCGTTGCTTGGCTATCGAGTTCGGCTTTGAGCCGCGCATTGCTGTCCGACAAATAAGCCGCGCCATCCGCGCCGATCCGGCTCTCTCTCACGAGCCGGTTAGCAT
>JAQCKY010000471.1 GCA_027592155.1 Pseudomonadota bacterium | reverse complement strand
GCGAAATAACGGCAAGAGATTCGATAACGTCCGCGACCTCGGACGAGGCCAGGCGAAAGTACTTGTGCCGTCCTTGTTTAACCACGGAGATCAACCCGCCCGCCGTCAGCTTCGCGAGATGGCCGCTTGCGGTTTGTGCCGAGACGCCGCCCGCGTAAGCCAACTCTTTCGCCGTAAATGCGCGCCCGTCCATCAACATCAACAGCATATTCGCCCGCGCCGGGTCGCCGATCAGCGATGCGATTGTGGTGATGTACGGGTCCTGGGTCATACGCCGAGGATATCGCGCCGGAGCGGTCGATGACAGGCAGAACAGTACGGCGGGGACCGTAGCGTTCCGGGAAGACTTGCGCATGTGAGCGTGCAATTTTGTCGGTCATCGAGAGTGGTTGATGATCGGCGGAGGCCATGCGCGCAACATTTATACTCCCTGTCCGTCACGACGGCGTTCCCCTTGCACGCACCGTGCAATTTGGCCATAATCTGCTCAGGCGGGTCCAGTTTTTGGCGGATCGAAGTCGCCAGCGAAGCGATCTCCAGAGGCTCGGCGATGATCGGCTACGGGACATTGGCGTGTCGCGGGAGGCGGCTCGCCGCGAGGCAGATAAACCATTTTGGCGTTAGCCTTGCTTCCTGGTGCGCTGCCCATTGCTCTTGAATAGAGTTCACGTCACTCTTATCCTGCAACGATGAGAGGAAGATTGGCATGTACGGGCAGGATTGGGATGGGCAGGGTCGTGTCGCACGCCGGCCGGCAGTGCCGCTGGAGCCGGCGGTGGACCCGGCCGCTTGGTATGACGGGGACATCACCCGCACCGGCGCCGGGACCTATCAATGGGAGACTGAGGAAATCGCCGATATTGAAGCGGCGCTGGAACGGTTTGAGGCGAGCGGCAAGGATTTGGTCGAGCTTGGCCGCGACGATTTCCCACTGCATGCCGCCAAACCAAAGATGGAGCGGATCAAGAACGAATTAGTCGATGGGCTGGGCTTTGCCCTTGTTCACGGTCTGCCGGTCGCGAATTACACCAAGCGCCAATCCGCGATCATCTTCCTCGGATTGGGGGCTCATATCGGCCGCGCTGTCTCGCAAAACTATAACGGCCACATTCTCGGCCATGTGAAGGATCTCGGCTTCAGTCGGGCGTTGGACTCGACCGTCCGCGCCTACCACACGAGTGACGAACTCGATTTCCATTCTGACTCCTGCGATGTCGTCGGGCTCTATTGCCTCCACGAAGCGAAGCGCGGCGGCACCAGCCGGATCACCAGTGCGGTGACGATCTATAACGAGATGCTCAAGCGGCGGCCGGAATTGGCGGCGGCGATGGCCGAGATCTTTTATCACGACCGGCGCGGCGAGGTGCCCGAAGGCATGGACCGGACGTGGCAGCTTCCCATCTTCTGTTTCAAAGACGGTTATCTCAGCATCAAAAGCGGCCGGCACTATATCATCGCGGCCCAACGCTTCCCGGAGGTGCCGCGCATGTCCGATCATCAGCGCGAAGGGCTCGATTATTACGAGGAACTCGGTCTGGAGCTGGAACACCATCAGGAGTTCCGGCCCGGCGATATCCAGTTCCTCAATAACCACGTTATCGTTCACTCCCGCTCGGAGTTCGAGGATTGGCCCGAGGAGGAACGCAAACGGCACCTCTACCGCCTCTGGTTGGAGGTCGAGAATATTCGGCCGCTCGACCCGGGGTTTATGACCCGGATCAACGGGATTGTTGTGCCGGGCATGACACTGAAAGCACCGCTCGAAGCAGAGTAAGGTGCGTGATTGCGCCACAAAAAAAGCAGCGGCTCCGAGGAACCGCTGTTTGAGGTTTCTTGTCTGCTATGACGTAAAGTTATGCGACCGCTTGCCTCCGCTTCATGCGTCCCACGACCACCAGGCCGATAAGACCTGAGAGGAACAAGGGGAAGGCGGCTGGTATCGGCACCACGGCCGTCGCACTGATCGATCCGATACTGAGTGAAGGGTCGGTATCGCTTGATATCTCCAAACCGACGAAATCGACGTCGTCGAATGGAAAGCTTCCAAAATCCGAAAACACAAAGGAGAGTAAGCCTAAGCTGATGGTCGCGCTTTCGGATGTCACTTTTTGTTCGAACTCGTTGAGACCGAAGAAGCTCTGAGTGAGTATGCCTTCTGTTCCCTCCTCGGCGGGGCACAGCTCGGAGAAAGTACAGATTGCCAAATCTGTACCGACGGCGATGGTTATGTCGAACGGGGAGTATTCGTAGATCCCGTCTCCGATATCGGTTCCTGCAACTTCGACGCCCTCTAGGACAAGGGCGCGATTGGTTCCGCCATCGGTAAGGTCATAACCGGCCATCGCAAGTCCTCCGAGGTGCCAGCCCATGAAGACGTCGAACCCGTCGGTCGGGCTGGTGGAAATATTGGCACTTTCACCTTGGATAACGACAAAGTTGCCCATGCCCGTCACGACTTGACGAACGCCGGTCCCTGGGCCGCCAGGACCCAGAATACCTGGGCTGCCGCCAACTATTGTCATTGACGACGTGTTTTGACCGACGCTTTGGTCGGTCTCGAAGCTATCTATGGTGATCGTTGCCGCTTGTCCGGACACGGTTTGTGATAACCATAAAAATAGAGAGAAGGTAACGACGAGAGTTGTTTTAAGTGATGTTGTAGTCATGGTCCCAACTTTCCCTAGAGAGTTGTAAAACCACGCGCAACAAAGCAGGCACGCGCAGTTCATCCATGGGGGCTAGGCGGGGAAACTAATGATGATTGCTAACAGGGTAGAATCCATTAGCCAGCACTAATTAAATCCCCCCCGTGGGTTCATTCCAACACACATCTAAATTGATGTCGACTCGCAAATTGTGAAATTCTTGTTACAATTCAAATGGGTCTCAAATTGCCGGTCTAATACCCGTTTAGGGTGCTTTTGAAATACCCCAGCGGTCGATCCACCCGAGGCCGGCCGAGGTTTCCGCCTTCGGCAGATATTCGCCAACCACCCAGCCGTCATAACCGGCATTGTCCAGGGTTTGAAACAGATAGCGGTGATCGATTTCACCTTCGTCGGGTTCATGACGGCCAGGTGGGTTGCCCACCTGCACATGGGCGATGAGGTCCTGATGGCGTAGAAAATTGTTTGCCAAATCGCCTTCCATGCGCTGGGCATGATA
>JAQCKY010000470.1 GCA_027592155.1 Pseudomonadota bacterium | reverse complement strand
CTTGAGTGCCTTTAACCGTCCGGCCAGCAGCTTGATGAAGGTCGATTTCCCGTTGCCGTTTGCCCCGAGAAGGCCGATGCGATCGTCTTCGTCCAGGCGCAGCGATAGGTTTTCAAGCACGGCTTTCCCGTCATAGCCCACCGAGACCTGCTCCAGCCGATAGAGCGGGGGCGGCAGTGGGACGGGGTCGGGGAAGGAAAAGGTAACGCTTCCACCGCCTTGTTGTTCGGGGATCGGCTCCATGCGGGCCAACTGTTTGATTCGCGATTGTGCCTGTTTTGCCTTCGATGCCTTGTATCGGAAACGTTCGACAAATTTTTCGATATGCGCGCGCTGGGCGTCCTGTTTGACGCGCATCTTTTCATTCTGCTCCAGTTGCATCCGCCGCGTTTGCTCGAACTGGTCGTAACCACCGGTATAATTTTTCAGGCGCAACTCTTCGAGGTGAAGAATTTCCTGGGCAAAACGGTTCAAAAGATTGCGATCGTGACTGACGAGAAGAACGGTGCCCGGATAATGCCGCAAATAATCTTCCAGCCAGATCGTCGCTTCCAAATCCAGATGGTTGGTCGGCTCATCCAGCAGTAAAAGATCAGGTTCCCAAAAGAGCAGGCCCGCAAGGGCAACCCGCATCCGCCAGCCACCGGAGAATTCGTTGCAGGATTGTTGCTGCTGAAATTCCGAAAAGCCCAAACCGGCAAGAATTCTGGCGGCCCGTGACGGCGCGCTATAGGCATCGATGTCCGCCAAGCGGGTGTGTATTTCCGAGAGACGCTGACCGTCGGTCTCACTGTCGGCTTCTTTTGTAAGGCGTGCCAGTTCCTTATCGGTATCCAGCACGGTGTCGAGCAGACTCTTCGTGCCGCCCGGCGCCTCTTGGGACGTCATACCGATTCGCCAGCTCGAGGGATACTCCACGGACCCGCCGTCGGGATCCAGGGTTCCAAAGATAAGCCGCAAAAGTGTCGTCTTGCCGGTTCCGTTGCGGCCGACCAGGCCGACGCGATGGCCTGAATTGATCGAGGCCGTGGCTTCGTCGAGCAGTAACCGGCCGCCAATGCGGTAGGTGAGATTCTGGATCTTCAGCATAAATTTTGTCTATGGGTCCGATAATATATTGAGCGGGGCCAGTCGCCGGGCTCGGCCGTTAGGTTTTCCGGCGTGTTGCCACAAAAATTCCGGCAAGGATTAAGGCAAATCCGACGCCATGGAAATACCTGGGTTCTTCGCCGAGTACAATAATCGCCAAAATGGTGCCGAATATGGGCAGAAGGTAAGAGGTCAGGCCTGCCTTATTGGCACCGAGTAGCTCCACAGTTCTGTTGTAACTCAAATAGGCAATGCCGGTCGCGATGAGCGCGAGATAGGCCACACCCCAGATCGATTCAAAAATGAGCGGCATCGGCTTAACGGTGATTGTTTCCCAAAGGTAGAAGGGAAGCAGGAGCGGTATTCCCATGGTCACCGTCGCTGCCATGAAGCTCGTCGCATGGATTTTCGGCTTTTTCGGAAGCAGCACCGTGTAAAAGGCCCAGGCGATCGTGGCGACGAGAACCCAGATGTCGCCAATGTTGAAGGAAAGGGTACGAAGTACAGCAAGATCGCCCCGGGTGATAATGACCGCTGTTCCCAAAAGCCCGACGAGAAGTCCGGCAATCTGCCGGAGTGTGATGCGCTCGCTGAAAATTGCGAACGATAACATCACGATAATGATCGGGCGGGACGTATTGATCAGAAACGCATTAATCGCGGTGGTGGAGGTCAACGCGATGTAAATGATGCTGTTGTATAGAGAGACGCTGAGCGCGGACAGGACGAACAAAATCTTCCAATGCCGCAGGATCAAAGGCATGTCCTGGCGCAGATGAGGCCATGCGAGGATCAAAAATAGCGGGAGAACGGCGAACCATCGCCAAAACGCCAGCCCTAGCGGCGGCAGAACATCATTGAGCCCGCGCCCAATGATCGTATTTCCCGACCACGCGACAGCCGTAAGGACCATAAGAGCATAGCCGTGATTAACCAGCCATCTCATACGGCCACCCGTCAAAAAACTTAGCCGCCTCCAAGGTTATCCTGAAGGCGGCTCTAGTAGATCGTTAATCGACGATAGAAAGATTTTCCGCCGAAGATTTGCCGTTTTGGCCTTCTTGCAACTCGAATGAGACCTTCTGGCCTTCATTCAGGCTGCTCAGCCCCGCACGCTCGACAGCAGAAATATGGACAAAGGCGTCTTTTCCGCCATCATCCGGCTCGATAAACCCATAACCCTTAGTCGGGTTAAACCACTTAACGGTTCCAGTAGTCATAGTCATTCCTCAACAAGTGCATCGCCCCGGAATTTTATCCGGCGCAACAGTAGTAACGCTCACAATGCCTAGCTAAAGTCTCAAACTCAAGGGTTAGAGGTCGACCAGACGAAAAAAATGCGAAACGTATTCACGGCATATAAGCTAATTTCAAGAATGGTCAAGGGTGCATTTAATATAGAAATACAACCGAACGGCCCATCGGTGAAAAATATTTTATGACAGAAATACAAAATCCTGATCCGGATAAAACGCGTTCGGACTCTCGTCACGCTGCTTGGCGATCTCGCCGCGAGAAGATGGAGGCGAGCCGGCAGAAGTTTACCCCTCTGGGGAACCGCAAGATAAAACATTGGAAGGATTCCCTTTTCCTCTTCGCCATTTTCTCCGCCATCCTTCGAATCCTCGGATTGTACGACCGTGGGCTTCGAAACGCCGCCGACATTCGGTTACAGCGGATTGACCTCGAGTTCGAGAAACTGCCGGAGCAATTTGAGGGATTCACGATCCTTCATATCAGCGATCTCCACCTCGACCGAATAGCGGCGTCAATCGACGGCATCTGTAAGCTTTTGTCGGAAATCGATGCGGACGTCTGTGTGCTTACCGGCGACTTTCAAGACGATACAGAGTTGCCCAGTGATACGGTCATGCCGATGCTGGCCAAGCTCGTTGATGCGATGCGGGTGAGGGACGGTGTATTCGGAATTTTGGGTAATCACGACCGTTCTACCGCCGTCGAGGCGTTGGAAGAGGTGGGAGTTTCCTGTCTCATCAACGAGTCGGTGTCCATTACCCGGGATGGATCGAAGCTCTACCTAACCGGCACCGACGACGTTCACTACTTCTACACGGAGG
>JAQCKY010000469.1 GCA_027592155.1 Pseudomonadota bacterium | reverse complement strand
GACTGCGTTTTCTTCCCGGTTTTATCGTCGGTGGACTCCGCTTTCTCGCCGTCCGCCTTGGCCATTTTCTGGTTACCATCTCCAGCGGCGGAAGCTTTCCCTGCATCCTTATCGGAAGTCTCGCTGGAAGCCGCGATCGCACTGATGCCCTGCCACAGCGATCCAACCTTCAACGACAAGGTAAAGGCCGCACAAAAAATCAATATTGGCAACAGACGGAAATGTTTCATGGATCAGGCACTCCCTCGGGCCGCTCGGATCGCCTGCAGGACGGACGCTTCAGCCTCCCCCCGGTTTTGATCGCGTGCGGGTTGCGGGCGGTTCGGCATGAAGCCTTCGCCGGTGTTGAACAGCGCCGCGTCGACAGCGGCGTCCGCGGCATCCTTTGACGCCAGGTCGTCGGCCAAAGACATCGGCTGTGTTGCAGCCATAGTCGTATTGCGAGCAGCGAGAAGACTCCGCGCCTGCTCCGCATCCTCTATCGACGCGCGTACCGCCGCCTCGGCACTGAGGCCTGCCGCTTTCAGGCGCGCCACTGAAGCTTCCGCCCGGTCGGCCGCCATATTCAGTTCCGCAATCATCTGCTTGATTTGCGCGTCCTGGCCCCGAACGGCCGCCAATCCCCGGTTCAACTTCACACAATAGACAATCAGCGCCAGCATCAGGAGCGCCATAACGACTTCAAACAGCACAACACCCGTGGACATCAGGCACCATCCCTCGAGGCCCGATTGCGGCGGGCGCGATCGTGAACCTTTATCGCGATTTTCCCATCGTGACGGCCCATGGTCCCGACAAACAGTTCTGACTCGCCACACCGCAGCGTGACTTCGCTATGCGGCGTTGCATTGAGCATGATCTGGCTACCGACCTTCCATTTGACAGCCTGGTCGAGCGGCAGCTTGATCTCATCCAGAACCGCTTCAATCTCGACATGAGTTTGCCAGAGCTGGTTGGCGAGATGGGTTTCCCAAATCGAGTCCCGGCCAATTTTCTCGCCGAGAAACATCTGAAGCAGCAGCTCACGAACCGGCTCCAGCGTGGCATAGGGCAGGCAGAGCTCGATCTTTCCGCCCCGGTCTTCCATGTCGACACGCAAGGTCGCCAGAATGACGGCGTTGGCCGGGCGGGCAATCGTCGCAAAGCGCGGATTTGTTTCAAGCCGGTCAAACCGGAATGTCACCGGGGCAAGCGGATCGAAGGCCGCCGACAGGTCGTTGAGGATGACATGCACCATGCGCTCGACGAGACTGCGTTCGATCGTTGTATAGGGCCGTCCTTCGACTCGGATAGGGGCTGTTCCCCGCCGGCCGCCCAGCAACACATCGACAATGGAATAGATCAGCGAACTGTCGACTGTCAGAAGACCGTAATTGTCCCACTCCTCCGCCTTGAAGACACCCAGCATCGCCGGCAAGGGGATTGAGTTGAGATAGTCTCCGAACCGAAGCGACTGAATATTGTCGAGCGAGACTTCGACATTGTCGGACGTGAAATTGCGCAGGCTGGTCGACTGCATCCGAACAAGGCGGTCAAAGACCACCTCGAGCATCGGCAGGCGTTCGTACGAGACCAGCGCGCTGTTGACGATCGCAAGGATGCCCGACCGATTGGAATCGTCGTCTTCGTCGTCGCGAAAGCCAAGGAGCGAGTCGATTTCGTCCTGATTGAGGATGCGGGTCGGCTGTACGGCCGCCGCCCCGACCAGCACATCATCCTCAAGCGCTCCTTCCTCGCCCATAGCAGCCCACTCGGCAGCCGCTGCATCCTCATCGTCACCGCCGGCCATCGCAGCCCATTCCGCAGCGAGTTGGTCGTCCTCGCTGAGACCGGCATCATCGGAACCCTCGGCATCGCCGGCGTCGTCCTCATCGTCGCCGTCCATTTCGGCTTCGGCCCACTCGGCGGCAAGCTTGTCGTCTTCGCTGAGTTCTTCTTCGGAAAGATCTGTTTCGTCTGCCATCAAGTTTCAATCTGTCTGCGAGGGAGGTGGGCGTATCAAAATCGAGGCGGAGCGCTACTGGACAAGCATTTCCTTAAACAGGACATCCTTGACCTTGGTCGGTCGTACCGCTGAATTTACGCGCGCCAACAATTCCTCTCGCAATCGATAGATACCAGCCGACCCCCTCAGATCCTCAACCCGCAACTCGCTCAGATACACCTGGAAATTATCAACGATGCGGGGACTCAGGACCTTGAGTTTTTCGACATCGACGTCGCTGGTCAGCTCAAGGCTCACCTGCATTTTCAGAAAATTAGGCCGCCGTCCGGTGCTGTTGAGATTAACGAGCATCTCCGGCAGATCGAAAAAGACTGTCTTGAGTTCCACCTGCTGGGCCGCTGGAGGAGCATTCGCCTTCTTCTCATCTCCGCCAAGCATACCGCTCATCAATACAGCGGCACCGCCACCGCCGATCAACAGAACCGGCAGAACAAAAAACAGGACGATTTTTTTTCCGCTGAGCTTTTTCTTTTGCGGCTCAAAATCATCGTCGTAATCGATATCGGCATCGGCTGAAGCGTCAGCTGCATCGTTCACGTCAGTTCCCCTTGCGTTAGTCTCATGTATCTGGCGGAGAGCCTAGGTCAGATGGGTAAATAATTGCTTTAACAATACCCCTTATAAGGAAATGGCTTCATCGCCACGCCGAAGGGGGCGCACCAGCCGTTATTTTGGATCACCGCCGGAAGACGATGACGGCAGTGTTTGCCCGGCAAATCCTTCCAGAGAGGCCCCCGTTTCCCCCAACCGCAGAACGGGCTTCTTGGCTAAGCCACTGATTTAACGACAACTCTCTGTTGGCATGGAAAATGCATATGAGGTTGGACATCGCAGTGCGTCTGCTGCGGTCGGACGAGTCAAACAACGGCACGGTTAACCGATCAAATGGAAAATGCACTTCTGATAGCCCTGTCCCGGCAGGTTGTGATGGAACGGCACCTCGAAGTCGTTGCCAACAACATCGCAAATGCGTCAACTCCCGGCTACAAGGGCGAGCAGATGATGTTCGTCGAATTTCTCGCAAAAACCGAGAGCGGCGATACCGTGTCCTATGTTCAGGATATCGCCGTCGTCCGTGATTATGGCGAAGGCGAAATGATCCGGACCGGCAACAGCCTGGATCTGGCGATCCACGACAAAGGCTGGTTTATTGTCGATACCCCTGAC
>JAQCKY010000468.1 GCA_027592155.1 Pseudomonadota bacterium | reverse complement strand
CCAAAGACTTTTTGAGGGGATCCATCCCGCCGCTGATTACACCGTTCAAGAACGGCAAGGTGGACTACAACGCTTACGCCGCGCTGGTGGAGTTTCAGGTCAAGAACGGCTCCCACGGAATTTTGGTGAACGGCACGACGTCCGAGCCTTCAACCTTGACCGTCGAAGAACGTAACCGGACGGTCGATGTCGCGGTCGAAGCAGCGCGGGGCAAGGTGCCGATCGTGGCGGCCACGGGGTCCTAGTCATTGGCCGAGACCCAGGCCCTGACTGCCCATGCCGACAAGGCCGGCGTGGATGCCTTGCTGATCGTAACGCCCTATTACATCCGTCCGCCGCAACGGGGGCTGGTGAAATATTATCTGGAAATGGGCAAGATCTCGAAACTGCCCTGGATGATCTATCACATTCCCGGCCGGGCCGCGGTGAGCGTCACACTTGATACCGTGCGGGAACTGGCCAAGAAATCGCCGACCTTTGTCGGCATGAAACACGCGGTCGACGATCTAGGATTCGTCAGCCAATGTTTGGACGCGTTGGGTGAGGATTTCCGGATCTTTGTCGGTCTCGAAGATCTCAGCTTTCCGATGATGGCGGTCGGCGCTTGCGGGATTATGAATGCGGTCGGCAATCTCCAGCCCCGCAAGCTGGCGCGGCTCTGCGATGCGGTCTGGAAAGGCGATCTCAAGGCGGCGAAGAAGCTCCATTATGAGCTGTTTGAGATTAATCAGGCGGTGTTCTTCGACACCAATCCAATGCCGATGAAATATATGATGAAGCGGCTTGGGATTATTCCGAAAAACGAGCACCGGTTGCCGATGATGCCGGTCACCAAGGATATGGAAAAGCGGCTGGACGGCGTGCTCCGGCGCGCCAAGCTTATTAAATAGACGTGTCGCCACCTCATATGTCGACGGGCTCAGTATGAGGGTTTTGGGGTACGGTTCCTCATCTTGAGCTTGTCGAAAGATGCGTTTCAGGCGCGATAGAGAAGAATAAGGAAGCAATTATGAAATTAGCCAGTTTTGCCCATAACGGGGCGGAAAAATACGGTGTCGTGAAAGACGATACCGTAATCGATGTCAGTGCGGCGCTCGGTGGTAAGTACGCCAACCTCCGCGAAGCCCTGATGGGCGACGCCGTCGGCGAGATTGCGGCGGCTGCGGAAAGCGGCCCGGCAATCCCGCTCGGCGATATCGAATTTCGAATTCCCATCACGCCGACCGGCAAGGTCTATTGCGTAGGGCGAAATTACGCGACCTATCACAAGGTCATCGAAGACGGCCATCTTCCGGAATGGCCGAGTATCTTTTCGAAATTCGAGGCCTGTTTTTCCGCCCATAACCAGCCGATCATCCGGCCCCGCAATTGCGTGATGCTGGATTACGAATGCGAGCTTGCGGTGGTGATCTCCAAGCCCTGCCGCTACATCACCGAAGAGGAGGCGATGGATTACGTCGCCGGCTATACGATCCTCAACGACGGCACGGTGCGGGAATATTCACAGCGCGGCACCCAGACGGTGCCGTCCAAGAATTTCTATCATGCGAGTTCGATGGGCCCCTGGATCGTCACCGCCGATGAGATTCCTGATCATGCTAATTTGTCGCTTAAGACCCGCGTCGACGGTGAAATCCGCCAGGACGGTAATACCAAGGACATGATCTTCAAGATGCCCTACATGATTGCCTATATCTCCCAGATCATCGAACTCGAAGCCGGTGACGTCTTCTCCACCGGCAGTCCTCCCGGCTCGGCCCCGGACCATGATCCGCCCGGCTTCCTCAAGCCCGGCCAAGAGCTTGAGTTCGAGGTCGAAGGTGTCGGCATCATGCGGCATCCGATCTCGGCGGATTGAGGAGCGTCTCGGCACTAAACTTGCCTGGGGTCGCGAGAGCGGGTAGTCCTATTAGGAATTGAACCTGTGAAGAGTAGCGATGCCTGAAGAAGTTCAGATTGCTGAGTTGAGCCTGCGTGAGCGTAACAAGCAGGACAAATTGCTGCGGATCAAGTCGGCGGCTCGAGCGTTGTTCAATGAAAATGGGTTCGACGACGCGACGATCCGAGAGATCGCCAAGCAAGCAGAGGTGGGTGTTGGGACATTGTTTCAATATGCCGCCAACAAGCGCGACCTTCTATTCCTGATTTATAATGACGAGCTTGACGCGTTTCCGTTTCCCACCTGTGACGAAGTGGATGACTCGCTGCCGGCAATCGAACAATTTCTATCTTTTTTTGAAAAGCTATACCGGTTCTTTGCGGCTCAGCCGGACCTTGCCCGTGATCTATTGCGGGAGTCGATATTTTACGATTCTGGCATCCAAGCCGAGCGGTTTTGGCAGAGCCGTCAACGTGCCGAGGATGAGTTGGAAAAACTGATCCGGCGTGGCCAGGATGCAGGCCTGTTTGACACAGCGGTAGATCCAGCTACCGCGACGGTTATGCTGTTTGCAATCTACCGTTCCGAAGTCCGGCGCTGGCTCCAGGAAAGCGAGGATGCAGTCGACGCGGATACCGGGATTGCTATGCTGCGTCCCATCCTTGCCCTGAGCCTCTCTGGCCTCACTTCAAAATAACAACGCGGTACCGAGGGATTGACCCCGGTTCCTTGTGTCCATATAAATGAACGCGTTCAATTTAGATCGCGTTCTATAAAATCGCCAATTTTCCGGCGCCGAAAGAAAACAAGTGGGGGGACACAGCGTGGGCAATTTTGCTGCATTTGTAAAAATTGATGTCAAACCCGGCACTCGGGAGGCGTTCAAGGACCTTGTGCTCGATAATGCGCGGTGCTCTGTCCGCGATGAGCCTGGCTGTATCCAATTCGACATTATGGAGTCCGACGAGGACGAAAACGCGTTCTACGCCTTTGAGGTCTATGAAGACGAGGCCGCCTTGGAAGCGCACCGTGCGACCGAGCACTCAAAACGCTTCAAGGCCGCGGCGAATAAAATGATGATTACCAACGAAATGACGCGCTGCTGGCAAATTACCTAGCGGCGGAGGGGAGACAAAATATGACAGACCAAACTACGAAGCGGCCGTTCGTGGTCAGTCGCCTGGACGCGGCAGATTGGGTGCCGGGCCTCAGAGCCGATTTTGAGTATCGCGATCTCGGGATCAAAGCAGCGACGAACGGTGAGTGGGTGGCGCAAACCATGAGTTATGCCCAAAAGTTGGTGACG
>JAQCKY010000467.1 GCA_027592155.1 Pseudomonadota bacterium | reverse complement strand
CCGCATCCCCGCAACCACGATAGCTGTTTCGGTTTCTTTGCATTTTTTGGCAATGATCATAAGAGCGCGCAACCCAACACTACTCATATACTCAACACCGCTCAGATCCAGGACCACCTTATGGCCAGACTCCGCCGACTCGTCAGCTTGGCTCGTCAATAAAGCCAGAAATTTCTCAGCGGTATTATGATCAATACGGCCGCTCGGAGATGCAACATCGACGTCTTGGAACGAGCGCGATCCAAATTCCATTTTGTTATCCCGAAATCCTTAGTTCCCCACCATGCAATTTAACCACAAATCTAGGCTGCCGCCATTGCTCATTTTGAGTATTTTCCGACATGGCATGCCGGGCAACCCTTTCGGAGACAGATTTTAGAATATCTAAACAGCAACCAGCATCGGCCGCGCCGTTAACCTTTTAATATCGATCTATTAACCAATCGCTGGGATCATCGGCGTGAAAACATGCGCCGGAGGAAGAGGGAACCTAAAAGGACCGTGATCACCAACTGACGTGAAGGGGATTTATGATGCCGAAACTCGTCACCAGGACAGCATTCGGGTTGCTGGTGTGTGGTTCTGTTTTGTCAGGTGCCTCGCACGCGGTTGCTCAAGGACAAGGTTTCGGACGCAATACCCCAATCGCCTGCGGTGACCGTACCGCCATCACCAAGTTTCTTACCGATCAATACGCAGAAAATCCGACGTCTCTCGGATTGGCGAGCAATGAGTCTGTTTTTGAAGTCTTCACATCGAAACGCGGGTCGTGGACTGTCCTTCTCACCAACCCCAATGGCATCACCTGCCTCCTCGGCAGCGGCGAGCATTGGGAGAATAACAAACGCCTTCAAACGACCGACCCTCACGCCTAGCCGAAACGCTCGGTTGGATGACGGCACAGGGCGACCTCGTTGATTGACGCCGTGTCCCGGATTGATAAAACTGAAACAGTCAGATTTTAAATAAAATTCCCATTAGGATTCCATCATGCGTGCCATATTCGCTCCCGAAAAGTCGCCCACGGAGGACGACCTTCGCGTCGACTGTATCGAAATCGATACACCTACGATTTCCAGTGATCAGTGCCTGATTGAGGTCCACGGCGCCTCAGTCAATCCCAGCGACGCAAAGGCGCTGACCGGACGCATGCCGAATTTGGTGTGGCCGAGGATACCCGGGCGGGATTATGCCGGCATCGTTGTCGAAGGCCCGAGCGAACATGTCGGCAAAGAAGTCTGGGGCACGGGTGGCGACCTCGGCATGAGCCGGAACGGCAATCATGCTCAGTTTGGCGTTGTCGATGCCGCATCGATCCGCGAGAAGCCGAAAAACCTATCGATGCTCGAGGCCGGCAGCCTGGGTGTTTCCTGGACCTGCGCTTGGCTCGGCATGATCGACGGCGCCAATGTCCAGTCCGGAGAGACCGTGGCGGTTCTGGGGGCCAACGGCAAGGTCGGTGAAGCCGCCATTCAGCTCGCAACCGGCGCCGGCGCAAAAGTCATTGCCGTGGAACGCAAGCGCAACGAGTATTTTGGGCATGCCAGCGGTCCGGTCGACGTCGTCGATCTTAGGGAGGAACCCGACGTCCGCCAAGCCATTATGGACCGGACAGACGGCAAAGGCGCGGATGTGATTATGAACTCCGTCGGCAGCCCATATTTCGAGGCCGCTTGTAACTCATTGGCAAAAAAAGGGCGGCAAATCATCATCACCACCATTGTCGAGGACGTCACCATCAATCTTCGGACCTTTTATCGTGGCAACTACCGCCTGGTTGGGGTTAGCAACATGGACCACGACAATGTTGAGTCCGGCGACATCATGGAGAGCGTCCGTAACGGTTTTGAATCCGGCGTTTACAAACCGTTCCCGATTGTAGAGAGCGCAACTTTCCCATTGAACCGGGCCGTCGAAGCCTACAAAACCGTCCTAAGAGATGAAACGCGAGACTGCATTGTCATAAATCCGCAGTGTTTCATCTAATTCTGAGTCCATGAGGATCGGGGAACACCGGGGGCTTCTAAATGGAATTGGGGAATCTACCGCGTCGACTTGCCGCGGAAGGCTTAGGCACGGCCTTCCTGTTGGCGACGGTTGTCGGCTCCGGCATCATGGGCGAGCAACTTTCCGGTGGTAATATCGCGATCGCCTTACTCGCAAATGCGATAGCCACCGGCGCGATATTGGTCGTACTGATCCTCATTTTCGGCCCTATTTCCGGCGCCCATTTCAACCCCGCCGTGACATTGTCTTTTGCCCTTCAGCGTAAAATTTCTGTCGGTCACTCTATCCTCTATGTCCTGGTGCAATGCATCGCCGGCCTGGCGGGTGTTGCGGTTGCCCACCTGATGTTCGATCTGCCGATCCTTCAATTCTCCACCCATCACCGAACCGGCGTTGGAAATTGGTCCGGAGAATTCGTGGCAACCTTCGGACTGGTTGCCACTATTCTCGGCTGCGTGAAATGGCGGCCCGACAGCGTGCCTTACGCGGTCGGGCTCTATATCACGGCAGGCTATTGGTTCACGTCATCCACTTCGTTCGCCAATCCGGCGGCAACCCTATCCCGCGCTTTTACCGACACCTTCTCCGGCATATTTCCGGCTCATTGTTCCGCCTTCATCATCATCCAGTTCGTGGCGGCGAGTGTCGCGACCGCCCTTTTTGTTTGGCTCCTCAAGGATCGCTCCACCCGCCTCTGACCGCACTTTTTGCTATCGCTTCCAACATCAAAGGGTACAGTAGCGACGGCAGCAACAATCTGCGCAATTTAGGGAGAGTGACAGCGGTGAAGGGTAACCTGACGGACAAGACCGACGGCACGGCAATCATTATTGATCCTTGCTCGAGTGATGGCTTAGAGAATTGGCTAAAAGCACAAGATGTGCCCATCCGAAATTGGGTTTCCGGCAACGGCTTCGACGCTAGCGCCGGGTCGATCTGCCTGATACCCGATGCCGAGGGCCGGCCTGCCCGCGTCCTGCTGGGTGTGACCGAAACCTCCGACCATTGGGACTTCGGCGCTCTCGCCGGCAGCCTCCCCAAGGGTCGCTATCAGATATCCGAGGAGGCCCCCGCGGAACTGGCCGCCGCCGTTGCCCTCGGCTGGGGGCTCGGTGCATACCGGTTCGACCGTTACAAGAAAATGGAATGGTGCCGAGCTCCGCTCACCCTGCCGGCACAAT
>JAQCKY010000466.1 GCA_027592155.1 Pseudomonadota bacterium | reverse complement strand
AGCTGTTATCGACCGAAGGGGTGGCGCCGGATAAGTCGGTGATGATCGGCGATCGGCGTCACGATATCGAAGCCGCGAAGGTCAACGGAACCCAATCGATCGGCGTCAGCTACGGTTATGGCAGTGATGAGGAACTGTCGGCGGCTGCACCCGATGGCTACGCCGCGACGCCCGCCGATATAACGGCGGCGATCGATCTCCTCGGGAGATAATGGTCTATGAGCAATATGCCGTCTCCCACAGAGTTGGTTTCCCGTGCGGCGGGGCTTGTCCCGGAGTTAAGAAAGCTTGCGGGCGAAACCGAGGCCAATCGACACGTGCCCGGAAGCTCTGTTAAGTCGATGGTCGATGCCGGTCTCTTTAATGTCTGCAAGACCCTGGATTTTGGCGGTTATGAGATGGGGTGGGATGCGCTTTGCGATATTGCCATGACCCTCGCCGCCGGATGCCCGTCGACCGCCTGGGTCTTCGCGGATTGGTTCTTTTGCGGAATGGTCGGTGAGGGCGGCATGAAGGGCGCGTTTCTCATCCCCAAGAGCGATGTTTCGGTTTTGGATACGTGGCATGTTATGGGGCTTGCCGGTACGGGCACCCACCCCCCTCAAGCTCGATGATGTTTTAGTTCCTGAAATTCGTCATATTGTCCGGCAGGGACGGAACTTACCCTATCTTGAGGGGGGCGGACCGATTTCCATCGCCCGGCAGCATCCGGTCGGTCCCTATTCGTTGACGTCGGTGGTGGTCGGGGCGGCTGGTGGTTTCATCGATCAGTTTGTCGAGCAGATGAAGGACCGGGCATCGCGTTTTGGAAACAAGATCGCGGATTTCCAGAGCCTGCAACTCCGGATCGCGGAATCCTCGGCGGAGTATGAAGCCGCCCGACGGATCATCCTGGCAAATTTGCGCGAAACCATGGCCTATCTTGCGGAAGGAACGGTGGTTCCACCCGAGATCGAAAGCCGGAACAAACGGGATATGGGTTATGCACCGACCCTTGCCGTCCAGGCCGTTGGTCGGCTTTTTTATGCCGGCGGTGCGAATTTCCTGTTCAAGGCGAATCCCTTGGAGCGGCAGTTTCGGGATGTCCATGCCGGGAGTCATCAGCTCGCCCAGAACTGGGATATTTACGGCACTCAGTATGGCCGTGGGACGTTAGGGCTTCCGCCGATGCGATGACGGACGGTTGCGCGAAGCTGACTTGCCTGGCGACCGTCCTCTGGTACGATACTGTTAGATAAGAATGAATCCTAACAAGCGCCAAAGCGCATTGCTGACATTAAGGGAGACACCATGAACGGCGATAAGACCGTTACAGCCTGCGCGCTGATTATTGGGAATGAAGTCCTGTCGGGGCGGACGGCGGACGCCAATCTGAATTGGCTTGCCACCCAACTCACCGAGGATGGAATTACCCTTAAAGAAGCACGGGTGATTCCCGATGTGGTCGATGTCATCGTCGATACCGTCAATGAATGCCGGGCCAAATTCGACTATGTCTTTACCACGGGCGGTATCGGGCCGACCCATGACGATATCACCGCTTCTTGTGTCGCCAGGGCGTTCGGTGTCGAAATTGAGCGTAACCCCGAGGCGGTCGCATTGCTGGAAAGCTTTATCAGCAAGGACCGGCTCAACGAGGCTCGGCTCAAAATGGCCGATATTCCCGCTGGGGCTGAGCTGATTGGTAATCCGGTTAGCAAAGCGCCGGGCTTTAAAATGGAAAACGTCTATGTGATGGCGGGCGTGCCGTCGATCATGCGGGCGATGTTCGACGGTTTTCGCCATACATTGACGGGTGGACCCAAAGTACAGTCGATTTCCGTCGCGACAATGCTGGCGGAAGGCACCGTGGCCAGTGGCCTGTCGGATATTCAAGACCGGCATCCCAAGGTGGATGTCGGCAGTTACCCTTATTTCCGGGACGGCAAGTTTGGTGTGAGTCTCGTCTGCCGGTCATCCGATGTTGCCGATTTGGAAACGACGGCGGAAGAGGTTCGCGCGCTCATCCGGTCTCTAGGCGGAGTGCCCCTTGACGAGGATCTGGCCAATGATAATTCGAGCGATAAGTTTGATACCGGTGACTAGAGTAGCGGCCGGAACCGAGACAACAAAAAACGCCCCGGTATAGACCGAGGCGTTTTTTTTAATTCTTTATCGACGTCGGATCGTCGGATCAGACGTTATCGAACGTTGATGATCCCAAATCCGTCACCATCGAACCACACGACGCCACCGAATGAGGCGTTGTCGACCCAGCGGTAGTTACCGGCGCGGGTTGGCAGAATCTCGACTTCGGCGGTGCTCCCACCGGCGACGGTTACGAATGTCGCACAGGAGCCGTCAACCGCAGTTTCACCGAACTTAAATCCACGGACAGCTGAATTTCTGAAAAATTCCCGGGCGCGGAATGAACGGGCGTCGTCGTCGGCGTTCGTGAAACGGATCCGGTAAGGTTGGTTGGCGTTAAGGTCGATGAGGGAAGGACTGAAGACCCCGTGGCGGATGCTCACATCCATGGTCTTCATTTTCGACCAATCGGCCTTTTTAGCCGTCTCGGAGGCAGCGGCATTACAGGCTGCCAACTCCGTGGTCGACATGCCGGCAACCAGGTTATCGAGAAAAACTGTATCGGTACCGACCCCGCCGTCTTCGGCGCAAGCAGCCAACAACAACGGTCGCGGCAGCCAGCCCTAAAAACCGTTTACGACCCATCCGAAATCCCTCCAAAAAACACCCTAACGCCCGTCATGCTATCCCGCAAAGACTGAGCAAAATCCTAATGCTGGCAGAGTTTTGCCCTCAGTTGGCGATTCTGTCAAGTTATGCCATGGTTTTTGGTGTTATTTCCGCCACGCTGTTGCGAATTTGCAGCTTTCACGGCCCAAGCGAGGCCCGGTGCCGCCGAAATCTCTTCGAGTCCTTCATTTAAAAGAAGGTTTTCGACGTTTTTGTGGTCTTGCCGAATCTCAAATTGGGGTCCGTACCAGTCGATCGTATCCAACAACGTCATTTCATACTGTTGACGGAGGGGAATGCCACGCGGGTGTGTCGCGCAGATCGGTAAAAAACGGTTGATGAAGCGAATCTTGGGGATTGGCGCCAGCAGATAGGAGAGCGGGAAAAAACACCGGCATAGCCAACGGCAAAAGCTGTGTAGCCGCTGCGGCGGCCAATCCGGTGTCCAGCGGCG
>JAQCKY010000465.1 GCA_027592155.1 Pseudomonadota bacterium | reverse complement strand
CGACAGATTGGTTCCGTTTTAAGCAGTCGCACACTGAACCTGGAACTGGTCGAACAAAACCGTCAGCTCGAGGTTGAACACGCCCGCCAGATCGTCATGCAGCGCGATCTGATCCGCGCCAAGGACCAGGTCGATGACGAATTGATGCGATTCAAATCGATCCAGGAATACATCGCGAAATCTCTGGACGCAGAAAGCGACGACGAATTCTTTCAGCTCACCCTTGAAGCGATCATCGAAGCATTCGAACTGGAAATTGCGGTGTTCCTCCAGGTTCAGGATGAAGCTTCGGGACGGATGAATATTGTTTCTCAGTTTGGACTAGACGATGTTCCCGATTCACTGCCCGTCATGGATGACTGGTTCGTTGATCAGGACAGCCAGGTTGTGGCTGCCGGCAGCGACATGCTGGAACATTGGCCCGGTCTCGGCCTTGGCGCCGCTATCGTTTGTCCGTTTCGCGACAGTGAAGACAAGCTCGGCGGAATTATCATTGCTGGCATCACTGCCGACAGCATGGATTTCTACGAAGATATTCGCGACGAAATACGCGTTCCCTATTCGGTGCTCGTCCGGCAGGCGGGCGGCCTCTGGATCAATCGCCAACTCAATGCAGAAATTCTAGCGCACAATCGTAGGCTGGCGAGCCTCACCGATTCCTATAGCCGGTTCGTGCCTTTTCAGTTTCTCGATTTGCTGGGGCGTGCCAGCGTTGAGGACATCATCACCGGCGACAGCGCGCTCCGCGACATGAGTGTGCTTTTCGCGGATATCAGGGGGTTCACGACCCTATCGGAACAACTCGGCCCAACGGAAAGCTTCATCGCGCTCAACGAGTTTCTGGCAACGATGGAACCATTGATCGCCGACAACAATGGGTTCATCAATCAGTATCTCGGCGATGCGGTCATGGCATTATTCCCTGAGTCCGCTGACGGGGCACTGCGTTGCGCGGAAGCGATGCTGGAGACGCAGCGTGTGTTCAACCGGGCACGCGAAACAGCTGGCAAACAGCCGATCTTCTTCGGTCTTGGCATTAACAGCGGCCCGTTGATGATCGGCGCCCTGGGCGGCGGCGAACGACTTGATTCCAACGTTATCGGCGACACCGTAAATCTTGCCTCCCGGACGGAAGGCCTGACCAAAATTTACGGTGTTCCCGCGATCTTCACGGAGGACACACACACGCTCCTTCGGTCGCCCGAGACCCTCAAGTTTCGGGAAATTGACAGGGTGATCGTAAAAGGACGCGCGACCGCGACCACAATTTATGAGCTGCTTCATCGCGATCTAATCGTCCAGCGCGCGAACACCGATCAGTTCGCTGCAGGTCTTGATCTCTATCGACGTGGGGAATTTGCGGCGGCGATGGATCAATTCCGGGGCTGTCTCTCCCACGCACCCGACGACCCTGTTGCCCGCCTCTATGTGGAACGGTGCAGGGGGCTTCAGGAAAATTCGCCGGCGAATTGGAACGGCGTATGGAGCCTTGACGAGAAGGACTAGGCCCCGAAATGTTGGGCTGATTGTTCCTAGAGCAGGAAGTCGTCCGCGTGGAGATCGGCGTTCCGAATGCCAAACGGGGTGATGCTATCGTCACTGTCGAGCGTGATGACCGTATCGCTCGAACCACCGCTGTCATCCGCCGCCGCCAGCAGGGCAGCGAAGTCCGCAAACGCGAAGTCGCTCACGTCGATCCGATCATCCGTGCCCGCGCCAGCGGTAATGTGTCTCGCCATTGACCCGCACGAACACTTCATCCAGATGTGAGCGCCAACACGAATATGAACGGTGTTGAGCCCGACGCTTGCGGATCCCGGCGGCAACCATTGGGACGAACCGATTTCACCAAAACCGCCCCGTCTCGTGGCAAATATCGATGCCACGCCCAAGCGACAAATCTTTTACCTGGCGCAGCGAGAGCGGATAACGGATGTCCATCATCCCCGCGAGATGGCCTATCTCGGGTGAGCCGTTGAAACAACGGAAAGGGTTTTTCATCCGTTAAGGCTCAAGGTGCCCCATCTAACCATCAATATGGTTTAATCTGACAAAGCGAACGCAGGAGCGGCCAGTCGACGCTGAGTTCGCGAATACCTATTACATGGGTCGTTTGACTAGAAAACGCCGGGCAGATTCTTTAGCCTGTCGATTCCAATTTTTATGAGGTGAACTTTGAGCATCCAATCAATTGTTGGTCATTTGCGAGGGCCGACCAAGTCAATAAGCTACCAGTGGGTCAAACGGCCGATGCTGCTTATCCGTCAGTGGTGTTGGACGAAACTACTTCGCCGTGACCGCATAGAATTTTTGGCCAAAAATACCGCGCGGGCGGATCAGGCGGTTATGGAGCAGCCGCTGACAGCAGCATATCTTGAGTCCAACACAAGAGTGCTGCCATACCTTATCGCAAATGGGCTCAAGCCAAATGATCGATTTCTCGATTACGGATGCGCCTTTTTGCGCACTGGCCTTTACGTCATTCCGCACCTGGAAGACGGCTTGTATTGTGGTGCCGATATTAGCATGGGCCGAATAGAACGTGGCGCCCGAATGCTCGAAGAACACGGTATCTCGCGAGACCGGTATAGCGTCGTGGTCATCGAGGACTCTAAATTCCGCCCACTTCAAAATCTAAAATTCGACTGGATTTTTAGCAATTCGGTCATCCATTTCATGGACGATGACGAACTGTCGAGGTGCCTGGCCACGTTCAACGCGATTTTGTCGAAGGGTGGACAGGTTCATGTAACATTCCCCCGACAGGAACAAGATGCACTCTTGACGGCCAAAGGTCAGTTCCCACGAACAGCCGAACGGCTGATTTCACTCGCCGCAAATGCCGGTTTTCGCACGACGCTCGATACTTACAAGGGTTCTAACTTTGGCGACCATCATATCGCGGTAATGACTCGATAGTTTAGTCAAAAACCTTCTGCCCGATGGTGTCAGGCTAATGCGAACCAGTCTCCAAAATGCGCGCCGTCGAGGCTCTCAGGCTGCGACCTGACGCCACGAGGGCACTGTCAGACTAAATCGGCTTGATGTGGGGAGGAGTGATCCGTAACTTCGGCGGATGAGAAATCCCTTCCGCTATTTCAACAGTTCGCCCGAGATTATCCGCCTCACGGTGATGATGTATATCCGGTATCCGCTGTCACTGCGCCAGGTCGAAGACCTGCTGTTCGAACGCGGCGTCGA
>JAQCKY010000464.1 GCA_027592155.1 Pseudomonadota bacterium | reverse complement strand
GTCCTATCTGCCGGCGATGCCGGTCCCGTTCTCGAAACTTTCATTTTTCCACGATACGGCAATCCATGAACAAAGCCAAAAGTCCTAAGGCGCGCGGAATGATTTTAGACCAAGATTGGTTAAAATAAACGGTACCCGGCAATTTGTGCACTGTTGCCCGGCCGAGGCGGTAATTTTGATAGAACATCGCACCGTCGTAATAAATTTATCGTTTAAATCCAATAATTTACCAGAATTTCGTAGTTGGCACTTTTCTTGCGTCCTATCCCACAGAAAATTTGACCGCATCGCGTCAATGGTGGGAGACCAAAATAATGCCTGTTTATGGCCCGTTAGCCGCCCCTGCACTGGGTATGCTAACTCAGAGTTCAGCCTTTGGGACAATCTCCCTGAATGTCACAAACCTGAATACCGGTGGCTATAAAGCCACGGATACGCGGTTTTCCACTATTCTTGCCAGTCAGTTCGACAATAACTTCGACATCGGTGGCGTGAAGGCGGTGCGAAAAACTTATGTAAGTCAGCAGGGAAATACCGTTTCGTCTACAAATATCAACGATATCGCCATTAACGGCAGGGGTCTGTTCGTTCTGAACAGCCAGCTGGATGGATCCGGTGAGCAACTTTACTCCCGCGACGGCTCGCTTCAGACTTTGAAGGGACCGGTCGTCTCGGTGTCGGGGGTATTTCGGAGCGATGGATCGTTCGACACGAGCGGAAATACACCGGGAACAACGGTAGCCGTCAACACAAACGAGGTCTATTTAGCCGACAAAAACGGACTGTATCTGCAAGGCTATCTGGCGGATGCAAATGGAGGCTTTTCAGTCGGAGGGGCGACCGTCCCAGTTCGCATTGATCAATTTGCGTTCAGCTCCGACGCAGCCGCCACGACAAACGCAACGGTGGCCGGAAATCTCCCGGCACTGGATGCGGCCGGCAGCAGTCAAACCATGATGGCTAGTATTTTTGACTCTATCCGAAATGCCTATTGGCGCATTGACGGCGCGACCTATGTCGCCACCCGTCTGTCGGAAGTCGGCCCAGCCGCAATCTTCGGTCTCAGCCTGGAGGCCATTACCGAATTTTTAGCGATCTGGCGGTTCTCAGGGATGGGGTCGCCCCTCCTCGGCCGCCCCAAACAAGACAGATTGACGCCGGATGAAATCTCAATCCTCGAACTGCGGCGGCAAATCTGGCATCCCTCCGGCCACCCACCCTTGGGCCGCGCCTCGATGCTGGTCGGCAGGGACGCCGCAACGGCGTTCATAGAGCATTTGACGGTCTTGGATTCCTGTATTTCCCTCGTTTTGGCGAACCTCACCAAACCTAGATAGGCGAAACCCTGCTTGACCACCTGAACCGGAAAGCCAAAGCTGGAATTTCTTTTGAGCTAGCCAAGCAGGTATAATATGATTGAACTCGCCCACGTCTTTGATATGCAGATTACCCTGGCACCCCCTAAAGAAGTCGGTGCGATCCCGACGGGTAACCGAAGGGTTATCGACATTACCGGCGGAACATTCGAAGGAAAGCGGATTCGCGGCACCGTTCTCGGCGGCGGCGCGGATTATCAGTTGATACGCGCGGATGGAAGTGCCTTCCTCGATGCCCGCTATACCCTCGAGACCGACGATGGGGCGTTGATTTACGTCCAAAATGCCGGGTTTCGGCACGGACCACCTGAAGTGCTGGCGGCGCTGGCGCGTGGCGACGATGTCGACCCGGATAGCTATTACATGCGAGCATCCGCGACGCTGGAAACATCCGCCGAACAATATGACTGGGTCAATCGGGCCATCTTTTTAAACACCGGCAAGCGGCTTGCCGCGGCTGTCGAACTCAACATGTACGAAGTATTATAAGACCCGCTCCACCGGTACGCCGCGCACATCCATTTCGTAATCCAGACCCTCGACCGGTGGGCGGGCATAATGCCAGGTCAATCCACCCTTCGCCGCGCCCCGCGCCACGATTTCATCGGCCAGGAATGGATGGAGATCGTAAACGGTGTAAGCCTGAGACGTCGTCACCTGAGCCCAGCCGACACTCAACGCCGACATGCGGGTTTCCATGGCACCCAGAACATATTGGGCCTTTTCCCGCATCGCCTCCGGCGATCTGTCACCAAGCCGGATAATCCGATCTTCATATTTCCCCGGCCCTTCGGTCGCTTCGCCGGAGCCGGCAATGACGAAACTCGGGATGGTGGCCGCACCGGTTGCTGCTTCAACGGTATAACTAAAGGCGTAAAAGCTGGGCTCGCCGGGCGGCGATATCTCAGGACAGACGTTCGAGCGCGCCACCGGGTTTTCGTCGTCTTTAAATATTCCCCAACGCTCGAGGGTGCCGACATAAACCCGGTTAAAACCGATAAATCCCTGATCGGTAAATGGGGCGGGTGAGCGCAGCTCACAGGCACAAAAAGCGGCTACCGGACGGCTCATCCGGGCGAGATGATTTTCGATGGCGGCGAACCCCTCGACCATCGGTTTAGGCTCGGCAAATCGGACCCGCTCAATCGCGAAGCCCGGCTCGGCGGCGACCCCGCCTGAATATTGAAACGGCCCCCGGACGTAGCGATACCCCCCGGCCTCGAATGATGCTGTTTCCACCATTTGGACTCCCCCTGATGCCAATCGTTTCAAACCCCGTGTCACGGTTTCCAAGAGGTGCCTACTCTAGAACCAAAAAGCAGGGCGTGGTAGAAACGCGCAACCAAAAATACATCCTCTAGGAACGAAAGCAACTTGCCCCATAGAATCCGAAAAATTAAAAAAATCCTGGTTGCCAACCGTAGCGAGATTGCCATTCGCATTCTCCGTGCCGCGACTGAACTCAGGATCGCCACTGTCGCCATCTACTCCCGGGAAGACCGATTTGCGCTCCATCGCTATAAAGCCGATGAGAGCTATTTGGTCGGCGCGGGAAAGGGGCCGATTGAGGCTTATCTGGATATCGACGATATCATCCGGATCGCCACCGAAGCCGGTGCTGATGCCGTGCACCCGGGTTATGGGTTTTTGTCCGAGAATCCCGATTTTGCGGATGCCTGCCTCGACGCTGGTTTGATCTGGATCGGCCCACCGCCATCGGTAATGCGGTCCCTGGGCAGCAAGGTCGCGGCCCGGGCGCTGGCCGTCAAAGCCGGTGTCCCCGTCATGCCGGCCTCCGCGCCGCTTCCCGACGACGAAGATGAGATCA
>JAQCKY010000463.1 GCA_027592155.1 Pseudomonadota bacterium | reverse complement strand
GGGCCGGCTGGCTGAAGTTCGCGGCCTCAGCCGGTGCCGATGAAGTCACCAGATTCCAGCCGGCACGGCCGTGACTAATTTGATCAAGAGAGGCGAACAGACGCGCCACGTGGAACGGTTCCAAATACGTCGTCGTCGCGGTGCAGATGAGCCCGATCCGTTTCGTCGCCACAGCCAAAGCCGAGAGCAAGGTCAGCGGCTCTAACCTCAATGCCTGAGTAGTCTGGCACCATTGCGCGATCTGATCGCCATAGAAGACGGCGTTGGTATCGGCAGTGAATAGAAAATCAAATAGCGCATCTTCGCCTTTACGCGCGAGTTCAATGTAATGATCGATATCCTGATTGGCGAGCTCCGGTACACCGGGGTCCCGCCAGGCGGCAATGTGATGCCCCTCGCCGGCGATGAACAGGCCGAGATGCATCATGCTGGGGCTCCGTTACAGCGGCTCTACCGCGGCGCGTTACGCACCGCATCGTCCCATTTAGGAGACGTCATTCCAACAAGGTCAATCTATTTCGAGTGAGTTATGGACTTAGTCCGAATTAGGAGTCGCAATGTCCCGCGTCGCTTCGACGAAACATCTCCACCGCTCATTCTCCAGTCGACGCCGCGCATGAGCTATATCCGGACCGACGATGTCACCGGCGTCAAATCACGCAACGACTTGATGACCGCCAAGAACCTCAAACTGGGTGGCAATCGGCCCAACAGTGTGCTCGATCTCTCCATCCGGATCAGCTTGGAACTCCTCGGCATCAATAAATACGTCTACGTTCCCGGCCTGAACCCGCCAAAGGCCTTCGCCGCCCTTCAGCGCGGTGAGGTTAATCTGACGACCGCGGGCATCAATTTCTATCGGGCCCGTGTCCAGAAGAACTTGGTCGATAACGGCAAGGCGCTGCCCCTGTTCTATTATCCGACCGTCCGTACCGACGGCACGCTGGTAAAATCCCCGCACATCAAAGACATGCCCAGCATCTACGAATTCTATAAAGAGGTTAAGGGCAAAGAGCCGTCCGGCGTTTCATGGGAAGCCCTCAAATGGATGAACATGGTCACCGGCGCGATGATCTATACATCCTTCGCCCCTCCCGGCACGCCAGAGGAGGCGGTTCAGGCACTGCGTATCGGATTTCAAAAAGCGGTCGCCGATCCCGAGTTTGCAAAGCAATCTCTCAAGATCATCGGCATCCCGCCGGAGTTTGTCGACGTCAAAGAGGGTGAGGCGATTGTCCGCAATGTCGACAAGGTCGATCCCAAAGTTGTCGAGTACCTCTCGAACCTCATGAACAAAAAGAAATAGCGGCTCGCGCACGCTAATCCGTAAACGGGTCCGGTGAAAACCGGGCCCGTTTGACGTTATCGGACAAATTTTACGGCAGTTTCCGACATGTTATGGGTGCTCTGTTCGCAGATTAAATTGTGAGAGCCATTGACACGGCCTCAATTTCGGACCACATGGCAGGAGCGTGTTACATTCGATTTGTGCTACCCGACCGACCGGTACGCCGATTAGCTTGGTTTTTCTTTGACAATGTGAGCGTTTTTCGACCGCGTCACCGTATGGTGCGGCGCGCGGATTAACTCTTTCTGTCATAGGATTTAAATTATGCCGACAGGTACAGTAAAATGGTTTAACCCCACCAAGGGCTTTGGTTTCATCGAGCCCGAAGACGGTTCTAAAGACGCATTTGTCCACATCTCAGCCGTCGAACGCGCTGGGCTGAGCGGACTCAACGAAGGACAAAAGGTCTCTTATGACCTTCAGGCCGGCCAAGACGGTAAGTCGTCCGCCGAGAACCTGTCCGTCGTCGATTAATGTTGAGAGCCGCTCCTAAGCGTTATTAGGAGCGGCAACTCTTCACCCAGGTGAAGAGACGAAAGCCGGCCACGGATTCACCGGAGACCGGCGGTACGGAGCGAGCGATCGCCCCGTTCCCTTCGCGGCGATACACAATAGCCGCCCCCAAATACCCAAACTGCCATCTATCTAAAATCGGACCTCTAACTCATTGGACCGCAGGACTTAAACTCGCCTAACCCGACGCGTCAGACAACATCGCCCCGTTCGAACTCCCGATCGTACCAGCGGCCGACCGGCGCATCGCGGTATTGGAATTCCAACCAACTGCCGTCGAGATCGCGAACCCTGGCGAATCTGGCGCCATCTTCCTCGACCGGCGGCTGAATTTCTTGAATTCTATACTTATCCTGATATTCGACGGCGGTCCGGTAGAACTGATCGACCTCGTCGGATGTACTGACGGCATAGACCCAGCGGTTGTCGGCGGGCTGCGGATTTATCCGGTTGCCCTTGGCCAGGCAGGCAACATACCAATGGCGTTTGGCGTCAACACCGAAGGCACCGATATGAGGTGCCTTCTGGGCCTGCCCGATGCCGAGGAACTCGGCATAGAAGCGCCGGGCAGCGACGCCGTTCCCCCCGCAAGGAATGGTGCCATGGGACATGAAATAGGCGCGTAAGGCCGGATTTTCGGCGCTCAGAGCTACTGAGTCATCAACCTGGCGCTCTCCGTCCGGGCCGAACCCGCCAAGGGCGTTGTAGCGCTCGATACGCTCGGGAGCCCACTGAATTTCCCACCAATTGTCATCAACGTCGCGGATTTTGAAGACGTAGTCGCCTCGAGGGGCCGCCACAACGCGCTGAACGATTTTGAAACCCCAACGATCCTGGTTCTCCGATGCAATTTGGAAAGCCCGCTCGACGTCCTCTTTGGTCGCCACATCGACGCCCCAATGGTGATCGCGGGTTTGCGGAAACTCGATTTTATCCTTCTCGATGACCTCCCAGACCCAGTACTGATTGCCGTTCCTGTGGCCGTCGGGTTGGCGGCCCCGATCCCGGACCAGGATACCGTCGGGGCGGTGGCGAACGCATTCCAGACCGTAATATTCTTCGTGAAATCTGCGCGCGCGGCCGAGGTCGGTCGTGACCATCGTCCCGCAGGCCAGCAGTTCGGGATTGTTGAGCGGCGTCACCGCTTTCACGTCAACCGGATCCATCTCGTCGTTGATCGGTGTTTGGTCATTGACGGGTAAGTCCATCGCTCCCTCCCTCTTTACTGCGTGCCTGCGCGGTATTGTGGGGCCAAGAATAATCCACTGTCCACAGAAGTCATAAAACAGTTCGTCTAATTTGTGAGGGGTGTCGGATGATAAGGGGGCAAATAGAGCGCTAAACTGGCTCTC
>JAQCKY010000462.1 GCA_027592155.1 Pseudomonadota bacterium | reverse complement strand
AATACGAAACCCGACGGGCTGACGATTGGTTTTTCGCCCTGGCGTCCCTTGGCGCATATTCTGGCCTCGCCCGGGATCCGTTATAAACCCGAAGACGGACATTTGATTGCCGCCGCCGGCAATATCCCGCTGTCCATTGTGCGCACCGATCTGCTGCCCAATAACGGGCTGAAGACCGGTGCGGACATCTTCAAGGTAACCAAGACGATCGTGGCCGGCGGCTCGGGGCGCGACGATTTAGCCAATCTTCTCAACCGGCTGTCGATGAGTATGGCGGGCATTAAATATCGTTATGTCTTCGGTTACCGGGGTCAGGGCACAACCGTCACCGCCCTTCGACAAAACGAAATTCAATCTTTCACCAGCTTCGCCCCCGCCTACAAGCAGGTCGTTGAAAGCAATATTGTCAACACTGGCGTCGGCGTCGCGGCCTGGGTCCATAGCAATTTTGATCTCGAAGGCAATCCGATCGACAAATTCGATCTTATTCCCGGCATAAAACCGTTCCACGTAATCTACCGCGAGCACTTCGGCCAACTGCCGTCCGGGCCCAAATGGGAGGCCTATAAGTGGATCAGCGGCGTCCAGCACTCGATCGTCGTTGGCGTCTGGGCGCCACCGAAAACACCGCCGGAGCTGGTCGCGATCCTTCGCAAATCCCACCAGGAAACCGTCAAGGATCCGCGCCACATCCCCGACAGGATGCGCAAGGTCGGTATCGACTTGAACTGGGCCGACCCCAAGGAACTTCCAGAGCGTCTGCAAAATTTCCGCAAGATCAGCCCTGAAGTCATCGCGACGATCAAGACCTTCATCGCCGAAGAGGCCAAACGCGTTAAAGGCGGCAAGAAAAGCAAAAAGAAAAAATAGGAGAAGTCGCGCGCTGATGGTTGATGATTTGGAACCGTGTGAACGCGGCCCGGCGGCAACCACTAAGCTTGGGGAAACGCGCGAAGGTCTCGACAGTATCGACCAAGAGTTCTCCGAGCTCACCATCCAGACCGGTCGCGCCGGGATTTGGGCACGGGACGGCATGAGCCTGCGGGACCGCGTCATGGTAACCTGCGCGGTCCTGATCGCGCTGGGCCGCGAGCCGATGGCGATGAAACCCAACATCCGCCGCGCCATCCGGCAGGGCATCTCAGATCGCGAATTTCGCGAGATGCTGTACCAGACGATCAACTACGCAGGATGGTCGCTGGGCGGCCCGGCGATGCGCAACTATCTGGAAGTGCTCGCCGAGTTTATGCCTAACGATCTGCCGTCCGAGTATTTTGAAGATGCCGCCAGGACTAACGAGGCCGTCGACCTCTACCAACGTGGATTGGAGGTTCTCGACGCCCTTGGTGAATCTCCGCGCGACGGCCTCAATGACATCGACCAGGAATTTTCAGACATTACCATCACTCGAATTTTCGGACAGTTTTGGGGCCGCGACGGATTGGGCTTGCGCGACCGCGCATTGATAACCCTGGCGGTCGTTGTTGCACTCAACCGCGAACCGATGGCGATGAAACCCAATTTTCGCCGCGCCATCCGGACCGGCGTCACCGACCGCGAAATCCGCGAGATGCTCTATCAGATCATGCATTACGCTGGCTGGTCCGTCGGCGGTCCGGCCATGCGGAACTACAAAGAAGTTCTGGCGGAGTTGGAGGCTTAAAGGATGGTGTCACGGAGCGAGGTTCAAATACTCAATATCGAGAACCGCAAGCAGTTTTCACCGAAAGCGCGGGTCAATCAGGGATTGATGTTCTCAACCAAACTTGAGAGCCGGATGAATTGCTATGAGCCCGGCCAGATTACACCGATGCACCAGCACCCGGATGAGGACGAACTTCTGTATATCGTCGAAGGCGGCGGGAAATTTGCCTTCAAGGACGGTGAGGATTTACCGGTCGCGGTCGGCGATCTGATTTGCCTACCGGCAGGCCTAGAGCATCGGATCGAAGCAGTAGCCGAAAACCGGATGGTCTTGATCTATGTCATCCAATCCGACTACCGGACCGTCAGTTCCGGGACACTACCGGATAGACATCAACTGCCCAGAGAAGAGGCCTGAGGCAATGTCAACTTGCGGAGATGACCTATTTAGGCGTTAAATTTAAGAGCTGGATAAAGACAAAGAACAAAACGGTGTCTCAGAACACCTCATCCATTGGATTAACCAGCGACAGGAAAGAAGATCATGACAACACCATCTCGAACCAAGACGCGACTCGTTCTATCCGGAATCGCCGCCGCGGCGATAGTTAGCACGGGTCTAACCGCTCTCTCCACGACCACCAAGGCCGATCACCCGCCTGGAAAAGGCGGTGAGATGAATTTACACCTGAACAGGACAATTTCCGGCTTTGATCACCTCAAATCGCCCCGTGGCGGATTCTCCCGGGTCAATGTGATGTCGGCACTGCACGAAACATTGTTCCGGACTGATCCCAAGACCGGAGAATTTAAACCACAATTGGCCGTCAAAGCCGTCCCTAGCGATAATTATAAACGCTGGCGGGTCACCCTGCGCGACGGCGTAAAATTCGCGAATGGCGAGCCATTGACATCGGAGGCGTATGTCCATCATTTCAGCCGGCTCATCGGCAGCAAATTAAAGAAACAATTCACCAATGCCCTGGGTCTGGATATTGATCGCGTCGTCGCTGTTGATCGCTTGACCTTTGACTTCGTGATGTCCAAGCCAGAGCCCGCCTTCATTGCGGCCGCCTCAAATGCGAACGGCTGGGCGTGGTATCTCAGCGCCCCTGGATTTGCGAAAAAGAATGAAAATGACCCCAACTATAATGGCATGATGATGGGTGCCGGGGCGTACATGCTCCAGGAATGGATTCCCAAACAACGTGTCATCGTGGTGCGTAATCCTCACTACTACGACAAATCGAGACAGCATCGCGACAAAATTACCTATCGGGTAATCGGCGGCCCTGAATCGACGCCCTATTTGTCGTTCTTGGCGCCGTCACCGAACCTATTTATGGCCGCACTTGCGCAACGGACAAAGAAGCTCCGCTTCGGGCCCCTGGTCTACTGTCTTCCGCTCTATCATCCGATCCGGCTGATCGAAGAGATTTGCATGCTCGACCATATGTCGGGCGGACGACTGGAAGTCGGTGTCGGGCGCGGCATCTCAGAAATCGAAGTGGGATATTTCGGATTGGAGTACGAAGACGCCCCGCCGATCTACCGGGAAGCCTATCAACTC
>JAQCKY010000461.1 GCA_027592155.1 Pseudomonadota bacterium | reverse complement strand
TGGCGTGCCGGGGACGGCGTCGCCGGTCATGATCAATTTCCTCGAGTTGGCGGGGGGGACCTGCGGCGCTTTGTTGCCGACCGGCAATCCGGTCGACGTGATCGACGGCGTCCGGGTAACCTGCATCGATAATGGAATGCCCGTTGTCTTGTTCAAAGCCGAAGATGTCGGGCGGACGGGATATGAAGACCGCGACACGCTGAACGCGGACCAGGAACTCAAAGACCGTATCGAGGCGATACGCCTTCAAGCTGGTCCGATGATGAATCTCGGTGATGTTACCGATCAGACGGTGCCCAAGATGACCCTCGTTGCGCCACCTGCGGCCGGCGGTCACCTCTGTACCCGTTCGTTCATCCCGCATAATTGCCATTCGGCGATCGGCGTATTTGCCGCCGTCTCGGTCGCCACGGCCTGTGTGCTGCCCGGGTCACCAGGATCGGAGGTGGTCGCGATGCCGGACGGTGAGACCAAACGTTTCTCGGTGGAACATCCGACGGGTGAGTTTACCGTTGAGATGGCTATGGAAGGTCCCCCGACCGCGCCGGTAATCAAACGGGCGGCATTGCTGCGGACCGCTCGGCGGTTATTTGAGGGACAGGTCTTGGTGCCCGAAGGGATCTGGGATGGCCAAATAATGAGTGCCGCAGCCGAATAATCCTTCTAGTTTGAATCATAAAAAATTATTGTGAGTGACGCGTAATGAGCCCTGATATGAACGCCGTCGATAGATTGGATATCCTTGAAATCCGATCTATCGAAGCCATCCCGATTGCGATTCCTTTAAAGAAACCCATGCGCATGGGCAACGATACGGTCGTGACGGCAAAGAACGTCGTCGTGCGCGTCGAAGCCGAGGATGGAACGATCGGCTGGGGGGAGGCAACTGAAGCGCCGACCATGACCGGTGAGACGCAGGAGCAAATACTGTCGTTGATTCAAGAGAAGGCAATCCCCGCGATGACCGGGGCGAATGCGCTGAATTGGGAAGAGGTTGGTGATCTCCTGGACCAGGCTTGTGAGGATAAATCGAACGCGCGCTCCGCCGTGGATATGGCGATCTATGATCTTGCCGGGCGTCATCACGGCTATTCCATCAACCATCTTTTGGGCGGTGGTGAGGCCCGCGAGCTTTCAACGATGTGGCTGCTCGGTAACGCAACCGCGGAAGCGGACGCCGAAGAAGCGGCGGCTGTGGTCGCGGGCGGTGTGTCATTCCTGAAGTTGAAGGTGGGGGTGAAATCTCTCGACGAAGACATTCGCGCCGCACATCTCGTGCGCGCGGCGATCGGTGGGAAGATTGATTTCACCGCGGATGCAAACACGGCGTGGACCGTCGAAGAAGCGCAAAAATTTATCGACGGGACCCGAGACATCGGTTTTCTCTGTCTCGAGCAGCCGGTCGATGCGGACGATTTGGATGGCATGGCGGCGCTGGCAAAAGGTCCGCTGCCGATTGCCGCCGACGAGGGGCTGCATGGCCTGGACTATATCGACGCTCATGCCGCGAAGAATGCGGCGAGCGGTTTCAGCCTTAAATTTATCAAACTTGGTGGATTTACCGGCATGCAAAAGGCCGCGGAAATTTGTCGCTCAAAGGGATTGAAGATTAATTTGGCCTCCAAAACCGGCGAGACCAGCCTCGCTGTTTCGGCTTTGCTCCAATTTGCCTCGCTCATCGGGCAGCCCGATTGGGGGCTTAGCCTAGCGAACGGTTATCTAATCGACGATATTGTCACCAATCCGGTGACGGTCGTGAGGGGGCGCGTGTCCGTGCCGTCTGGCCCTGGGCTGGGGGTCACGGTCGATCCAGGGAAACTAGATACCTACCGCATCGGCTAGCGGCCGGTTAGCGAATGGATTCGAGATAGGACTGATAGAGCTCGGGCTGTTTTTGCGGCGCGAGATACTCATTTAGGACAGCAGCCTGGTTGCCGTAAATGCCGGCAACCTTCATGTGGCCCAGCTTGTGGTTACATAAGGCCAAGCCCAGATAAGCGCCCTCGGCGACGTTATCCATTTTACTGACGGCCTCAAAATCATCCAGGCCTGCGCTGAAATTACCCGTCTTAAAATGCTCGGTCGCCGAGCGGTACGTGGCCCATCCCTCGTCGGTTAGCCCTAATTTTCGGGCCGTGAGCTCTCCACTCACCACTTCAATCAGATAGCGCGCCATCCGTTGCGCGATCAGAATCCCCTGTGGACCTGGATTTGCCATGTTGTTCATTGTCGATACTATCCACTTCGCATTGGGTGCGGCATCGCCCACTTATGGCTCGGCAATGCTGACTCACAGCCTCACACCCTACCTGAGAAACCTTGCGAAAAGGTTGCTAAATCCGGTAACGCGGGTGGCTCGTCCGATGGGTGTTATCGGCTATCGGCGGCAGCCGCTGCGGGTATCTCCTGAGCACTGACTGCCGCATCGGCAGCGGCACCGATTGCCCGCTTTTCGTCGTCATCGAGTTCGATCTCCATCTCCCGGTCGGGGAACTCGACGGTGACCTTGCGGTGGGCGAATTCAATGCCATTAGCTTGTAAGGCTTGCTGTATGCGCCGATAGGCCTCCCGGCGCATCACGAATTGCTCCCCCGGTACAGCGGTAAATTTGGCTCGAATAATCATTGCTGAGTCTTCCATTCTGGCCACACCTTGTGATTTGAGCGGCGCCAGCATGGTTTGGGCGAACCGTTCGTCGAGAAGCATTTCCTGTCCTTCTTTCTTGATGATCTTGCGGACTTTTTCGACGTCGGTGTTGTAGGGTACGCGGAATTCCATTTTCACAATTGCCCAGTCCCGATGATAGTTCGTGAGATGGCGGATTTCGCCGAAGGGGATCGTGTGGAGCGCGCCGCGATGGTGGCGCAATTGCAGGGATCGAATGGATATCTTCTCGACGGTACCTTTGACCGATCCCGTATCGACATATTCGCCGACCCGGAAGGCATCATCGATCAGGAAAAAGACGCCGGCAATCACATCCGCCACCAGTTTCTGGGCACCGAACCCGATGGCGATGCCGACAACCCCGGCACCGGCGAGCAGCGGTCCGATATTCACGCCAAAGGCCGATAGGGAAATCATCGCGACCATGATGACCAAGGCGGTTAGGAGCGTCGCCCGCAGCAACGGCATCAGTGTTTCCAGCCGGTTGCGGGTATGGCCGCCGCCTTCTTCCATATCCATATCCGTGCCGGCTTTGGGCATGTGGGGTAGGGTAAA
>JAQCKY010000460.1 GCA_027592155.1 Pseudomonadota bacterium | reverse complement strand
TGAAATATACAAATTTTTATTTATATAATTCATCATGAGTATATTAAAAAATATTTTTTCTATTGTTGGTCGACTGCGGCATGATTCCGGCGCGAGCGTCGCGGTATACAGTGCGGCAGCCGGTGCTCTGGTCATTGGTGGTGGTGCTCTGGCGTTGGATGTCGGCCGTGTCGTCGTCCTCCGCTCCCAAACTCAAAATTTTGCGGACGCGGCCGCCGTAGCCGCCGCGTCGCAACTCGATTCGCGCACAGGTGCCCAAACACGAGCGACAGCAGTTGCTATGAATGCAACAGCGCAATCGACCTACATCGCCAGCGACGGTGCTAATATCACCGTTCAGGCGGTTAATTTTTATTCGGAGATCGATCCAACACCGGTTGCAGCGACCAGCGATGAGGATAGCAAGTTCGTTGAAGTTATTTTGAATCCTAAATCGGCAAACTACATGTTCAGTCGCATCCTTGACCTGTCGGCGACCGGACCAACTGAGCCAACCGACCACTCGATTAATCTCAATACATCGGCCATTGCCGGATCTAGCCCATTTATCTGCGAGGCGCCGCCGTTAATGATTTGTGACCCGGCAGAAACGGATCCCAGCCTGGATATCTCGCTACCGGCTAATGCTGGCCGGCAAATTCCCCTTAAACCACCGCCGAGCGGCGGTACCGCTTGGGCCCCTGGCAACTATGGACTTTTAGCCCTTCCCGACGGTAGTCTCGGCGCTAGCGCCATTGAGGCGGCACTCGCAGCCGTTGAGCAGCAACAGTGCTACCAGTTGGACGTGGTTACGGCGCCTGGCGTGAAAACCGAAAAAGTCGAGAACGGTATCAATGCCCGATTCGATATCCCTGGTGGTTTGCCTTATCCAGCGCCTAATGTAATCAACTACCCCAAGGACCCGGACGTTGAAGCGGACCCCTCGATTGTTATGGGTAATGGCAATTGGAACGTCAACGCGTACTGGACCTCTAATCATACCGGTGGTTTTCCGTCCGACCTTAGCAACGCGTCGCGCTATCAGGTCTATCTTTATGAGCTGGGATTAGAATTTGCCCGCAATGGCACTCAGACAATTTATCCCATCGAAGGAACATTGCCGGCCGGCTTTACCACCGTTACGCCGCCTGCAGTGAATCTCGTCGAAGACCTTGCTAATCCAGATGATCCGGACTTTGACGGAGTTCCCTCGCAGACGCCGGCCAGCAACGGTTACGCGCGGCGTCTGGTACGGGTTGCCATTCTCCAATGTATTGCCGACGACGTTAAGGGGTCCCATTCCTATCCCACCAATGGCAAATACCTTGAAGCCTTTATCACCGAGGCTGTGGACGGAGCACCCGCAGGTGGCATCTACGCTGAAGTCGTGCGCCCCATTACCACAACGACCGATCCGGATTTTCATGCAAATGTACGCTTGGTTAAATAATTTACGCCGCAATGACTGCGGCATCGCATTGGTCGAGTTCGGCGCTACGCAACCGGTGCGATCGACCGGTACCGTAAGGGTGAAACGATACCGCTGAAAGGCGACGTCACGTCTGAGGTTGCGGGGCCCGCCACGCAAGATTCCGGTTCGTCGGGAGGTTCCCAATGAACGCCATTGCACCAAAGCACATGAACGAAGGCGCGTTGGGTAATGATTTCATCGCCTTCATCGCCGATGAAGTGACGAAAGCGACGGTCGGTATGCTCGCCATGCAGAAGGGCTGGCCCGAAGAACGCATAATGATCGGTGGCATTCTAGAAGCCATCGAGCGCTTGAAAGACGTTGCGACACCAAGTCGGATGTTGATTGACCTCGGCGAAGCGGAGGATCCCTTGGCGGCAGTAAATGCGCTCGCTGAAATTTGTGAGCCGGGCAGCCATGTCGTTCTTCTTGGCAGCATAAATGACATCGCATTATATCGCACACTGACCGAATTCGGTGTAGATGACTATCTGGTCAAACCGGTGTCCGCCGATCAAATTGAGGCGGCCTTCGCGCGGCGGGAATTGCCGGTGGAACCGCAGACAACAAGGTCCAGCAAGATTGACGATGTCGGGGATCTGTATGTTGTCACCGGCGTCCGCGGCGGGATCGGTGCGAGCACCATTGCCCTAAATATTGGGTGGATTCTTGCCCATGAATGGGATCGCAATGTGGCATTGGCGGATTTGGATCTCCAGTTCGGCACAGCTTCTTTGATGCTCGATCTGGAGCCCGGGACAGGGTTGTTGGAGGCCTTGGCTAACCCGGATCGGATCGATGATCTTTTTATGGAGCGTGCGATTGTCCGTGAATCGGAAAAGCTCGCATTATTGAGCGCCGAGGAACCGCTCGATCATTCCCCTCACCTTGATAATGACTCGGTCGAAATCCTCACGAACCGGTTGAGACGAAGTTTTGATCGGGTGGTGATCGATGTTCCTCGCAGTGTTCTTTGCGGTCAATCTGGATTGGTTGAGGCCGCCACCTCGGTTGTCGTGGTCACGGATCTCTCCCTCGCCGGATTGCGTGACAGCATGCGGCTCATCGATGCGGTGATAACCGTAGCACCGACCACGGAGGTTGTCTTGGTGGCGAGCCAGGTGGGAATCAACCCCAAGGGCGAGCTCTCCATAAAAGATTTTGAGGCAGGTGTCGGCCGGTCAATCGATTTTTCCTTACCCTGGGATCAGAAGGCCATAACGATGGCGGCCACGGCGGCAAAGCCGTTATGCACCGGAGATAATGGTTCGGAACACGACTGCCAAACGACGCCTTGCGCTCCAAAAGGGGTTGCCCGATGCGCTCGACCTTCTCGTCATATGCGCAGAAGCCGGCTTGGGCCTCGATGCCGCCCTCGGGCGGGTCTCCCGAGAGATCGGACCCAATTCTCCGGAATTAGCAGACGAGTTAACGCTCACCTCAATTGAGTTGGGGTTTTTGCCCGAACGGCGCATGGCGTTGAATAACCTCATGCGACGGACTGGACTGCCCGCGATTCGGGGAGTCGTGAATACACTCGTCCAGACGGAGAAATATGGAACGCCGCTCGCCCAAAGCCTTCGTGTGCTGGCGGCGGAATTTCGAAACGAACGGATGCTCCGGGCCGAGGCCAAGGCGGCCAAGCTCCCCGCGACGCTTACCGTTCCGATGATTATGTTTATTTTACCGGCTTTGTTCGTTGTGCTCTTGGGCCCTGCAGTGATCACGGCATTCGATGCTTTGAGCAACTTCAAATGAGCTGAGCCGGTAAACGATA
>JAQCKY010000459.1 GCA_027592155.1 Pseudomonadota bacterium | reverse complement strand
CGCGGTCGAATTTGGTCATGAGTAACCCTTCGGTCGGTGATGAGCCTGGTAAGGATTCGATTGCGGAAACCAAAATGGGGTATGGCAAGGGTGGTCGGTTTGCCGGTGAGAGCGGAACGCCGGAGCGCGACGAGATCAAGCGCGTCTTCCAGGAATGTGCCCGGTCCTATGACTTCTGGATCGATAACGGCATCGCTATCGTCGGTAGTCCGGAGACCGTCGCGAAGAAGATTGAATCCCAGCGACAACTTATCGGCCACGACATCTTCAGTGCCCGTCACCGTTTCGGCAGGCTCTCCGAAGACCTCTCCCGCAATTCACTGAAGCTGTTCTGTGAAGAGGTGATGCCGGCGTTCGCTTAAGATTGCGCTTCGGACCAGACGCTTTGCCGCTATAATGGCAATTGGGTGTTGATTACTTCGTAGAACGGGGAGGGGCGGTTCGATGAAACCCTATGCGCAGATGACCCATGTCGGGCTGACGGTCTATGATTTTGACAAGATGCTCGATTTCTATTTGCGGTTCTTCGATTTCCATATTTCGGATCAGCTGGAGCGGCCTGATGGCCGCAAGGTGGCATTTTTGACCCGCGATCCGAACGATCATCATCAGTTCGTTATCGGCTCCGGGCGGCCGAAAGAAGTACCGTTCAATCCGGTCAATCAGATCTCACTACGTACCGACAGCCTGGCGTCGGTGAAAGAATATTGGCGGGCCTGCGTCACAGAGCCCGAGGTGGAGATCAATCAGACGATTACCCACGGCAACGCCTGGAGTGTCTATTTTTACGATCCGGAAAAGAACCGCCTGGAGGTGTATGCCGACACGCCCTGGCAGGTCACGCAGCCCTACGGCGTGCCCATCGATTTCAGTCAGTCCGATGAAGAAATTTATAAATTCACCGACGAGCTTGTTCACAGCGAAGATTATTGCGAGCCCTTCGTGGATTGGCGCCGCCGGACCGCGAAAGAGATGGGGCTTGAAGACTGGCCAATTCGAGAGTAACAGCGGGAGACGATAGCGATGATACGAACGGAAACGGTCGATGTTGGCGGCAGTGCGATGCAAGTTCTCGTCGGTGTGCCCGACGGGGACGGGCCGTTCCCCGGGCTGGTTCTCGGGCACCATGGCCTGGCCAGCGATGGTTTCGATGTAGACCCTTTCACCCATGAATATATCGCGCGGCTCAATGAAAACGGCTATGCGGCCGCAGTCCCGTTTCTCTTTCATCGCTGCCCGGCGGATCTCGATCGGCCCGGTAAGGTCAAGAATTTTAAAGATGACGAAATCATCCAAGACATGCAGGCGGCGTTTGATATTTTGGCGAAATCGGACAAGGTCGATCCCAACCGGATTGGCGTGCTGGGTCATTGTCTCGGCGGGCGGGTTGCCTGGCTTGCCGCCGCCACAAACCCGTCGTTTAAAGTGCTTCTTATGTTCCACGGCGGTAACATCCTAAAACCATGGGGACATGACGGTCCGGCGCCGATATCCATCGCCGCCAACATTAAATGCCCGGTCATCGGCTTCTACGGCAATGACGATGAGAACCCGTCACCCGCCGATGTCGATGCCTATGCGGCGGCGCTTGACGCAGCTGGTGTGGACTATTCGTTCCACCGGTATGACGGAACCGGTCACGCGTTTCAAAATACCCATGACGGGGATAAGTACCGCGAAGCGTCGTCAAATGACGCCTGGGAAAAGCAGTTCGCCTTCCTCGCCCGGAACCTCGCATAATAGATTAGCGATTTTGCGACGGCGTCGTTGCCGCACCCGATGAAACCTGATTCAATGCACGCAATCAAACGGGTCCATCAAGGACTGAAGATCGACATTGCAGCCCATTAGGCAACACTCTCGGAGAACCAGCCATGCCACCTCCCATTCTAAAATACGGTCTCTATTCCTATGACAAAGACCGTGCGACCTCAGGTTTCACCCTGTTTTCGCCTCTGGGCTTGGAGAAGACCCACGTCATAAATATGAACGGCGACGTCGTGCATGAATGGGACTTGCCGGGCGAGCCGGGCAACTACACCCATCTTCTGCCCAATGGAAATCTGCTCGCCGCGATCCGGGTGAAAGAAGGGCCGCAAAACCTTCCGGCGAAGGGCGGCCACATCATCGAGATGGATTGGGAAGGCAACACGGTGTGGGAACATATCGATCCCGTGCAGCACCATGATTTCCGCCGTCTTGAGAACGGCAATACCATCTATCTCGGCTGGAAATTGCTCAACGAAGAACAGATGAAGCGCCACACCGGCGGATTGCCCGGCACCGAACATGCCGACGGCGTCTATGGCGATACGATTGTCGAGATCAATCCGGACGGCGAAGTGGTCTGGGATTGGTTCGTCGGCGATCATATGGAGATGGAGAAATATCCCAACCATCCCGGTTCTTGGCGGCGCGAATACGCCCATGGCAATACGGTCGCGCCGACCCTCAACGGCGACATCATCATCAATCAGCGTATGAATGGCACGATGGCCATCATCGACAAGCAGACCAAGAAAATTAAATGGGCGATGCAGGATTTCCATTTTGGCCAACAGCACGATGTTCAGATGTTGCCCAACGGCAATCTGCTGTTCTTCGCCAACGGCGCCATGCTGGCAACCTACCACGGCCCGGAAACCGGTTCGCGGGTGATTGAACTGAACCCCGAGACCAATGAAATCGTTTGGGAATATCACGGCAACGCGCCCCGCGATTTCTTCAGCTGGTTCATCAGCGGCTGCCAGCGACTCGAATCCGGCAATACGCTGATCTGTGAAGGCATCTACGGCCACTTGTTCGAGGTCACGCCGGAGCGTGACGTTGTCTGGGACTATGTCTCGCCCTACATCGTCGAGTATGATCATCCGGCATATAAGGGGGCGAACCCGATTTTCCGCGCCTATCGGTACGCCGCCGACTCACCTGAAATTCGGGGCCGTCTCGGCGACGCCGGGTAACCAGAACCAGAGGAGCGATCAATGTCCGTCACGCTTTATCACTGGTGGGGTTCCACCTGTTCCCGCAAGGCTCGTATGACGCTCAACGAAAAGGGCGTCGAGTGGGAGAGCCATCACATCGACCTGCACGAATTCGAAAACTGGGCCGACTGGTACGTCAAAATTCATCCCAATGGCGTCGTGCCCGCACTCGATCATGATGGCCGGATCGTCTATGAATCCAACGCGATCATGGAATATATCGATGATACCTTCGCCGGCCCC
>JAQCKY010000458.1 GCA_027592155.1 Pseudomonadota bacterium | reverse complement strand
CCCTTCGGCGCTGAGATCGATAAAGATACGCCCAACGGCGTAGCCCTTCGCCAGCGGATCAGCGATGCGATTTATGCCGAGCAAATGGACCGGGAATATGCGACCGACGGGATGATCTTCGGCTATCGCTATGAAGGGTCACCGGTTATCTGGCCCGACGGGACCCCTGAGCCGAAACATGAGGTGATGAAATACGAGCCGACGGCGCGCCCAGGGCATCGGGCTCCGCATATCTGGCTCGATCCGGACACCTCCATCCTCGATCTGTTCGGACCCAAATTTGTTCTTCTTCGATTCGGCGAGGGAGATACTGCTCCGTTGGAGCAGGCCGCGGCCGACGTCGGGATGCCGCTCGCGGTCCACACAATAGAAGATGAGGCGGCGAGGGCGCTCTATGAACAAAAATTTGTTCTCGTGCGTCCCGACGGTCACGTCGCGTGGCGGGCGGACGCTTGTCCCGAGGACGCCAAGAGCATTATCGACCGCGTGCGTGGTGCTGCCTAACCCGTCCTAAATAGGCCATTGATCGGGCGGACGCCTCTGCTCCCGGGAAAGACCACTTCCTCTATATAGCCTTCGGATAACCCGGCTTGCTCGATCAAAGCCGCTTTGAAAATACCTCGGTAATCGGTGGTCGGCCGGACGTCCCGATTGTCGAGCAATGCCCGGTCGGAAAGCCCCGGCCAGTCACCACCGATCCGGCCGCCTCGAACCGCGCCGCCCAATAACATGGCGATACCGCCGGTGCCGTGGTCAGTGCCGTTGGTGCCATTTTGCGCGACGGTTCGCCCGAACTCGGAGACAACGATGACGGTTGTACTCTCCCAAGCCGGACCCAAGGCCCCTTTGAAGGCGATCAAGGACTCGCTAAGTTCTCCGAGCAGGTTCTGTAACCGATTAACCTGGCCGGCATGGGTATCCCAGCCGCCGATTTCCAGAACGGCGATGCGCGGACCGGTCGGTTCCGACAGTAATCGTCCCGCCGACTCCGCGAGTAACTTGGTTTGTTGACGCCGTCCGCCCGGCTGTTGAGAGGACATATCCGCCATCGCGTCCGGCATTCCCTGCTGCGACTCGCGTCCTTGCCGTAATGCCATCGAAAACAAGTCATCCCCTTGGTAGGCATAGGCGAGGCGCTGCATAAAATCATCGCCTGCTTTGGGGAGGCGGCTTGGTGCCCAGGTTTGCACGGAAGCTTCGCCCCGCATCAACAGAGGAATGGCGTGGCCGACGGATAGCCCCATTCGTCGATCGCCGTCATTGAGTTTGGCCAGGGCTCGGTTGAGCCAACCGTCGCTGCCCCCCGACGGCTTTCCCATCCCATTTTCCAAGACATTCTGGCCGTCGAAATGAGACCGCTGGCGGTAACTGGTCGTCGCGGCGGGGATCATCAGTAGTTGCTTGTCGCGGTATAAATCCATTAACGGCGCCAGGCTGGGATGAAGGCCGAAATATCCGTCGAGATCGAGCGCACCGCTTTCCTTGCCGGGAGCCGGGACGGCAATGGCCGGGCGGTGTGAGTAATATTGCCGGTCGCCATGAGGCGGAAGGGCATGAAGCCCATCCAGTCCGCCCCGCAGGATGGCGAAGGCGAGCCGGTTCTCCGTCGGCGCGGCACCGAATGCCAGGCGCACGGGGTTAGTCCCGCCGACGATCATGGCGGCGCCCATTGCCTGGAGGATGTGTCTGCGGGTGAGCATGACTATCTCCTCTGAAATTCCGAGCTGGCGAAAATCATGGCGAGCGCCTCTTCTCCGGAGGGCGCTGCGTCAATCATCTCCCTTGTGTGGGTCGTTATGACCGGCCCGATCGTCGCGTCGGCAATATCGTCGGGCTGAAGAGAGCGGGGAAACCGCGCCGTCGCCGCCCTCACCCACTCGATCCGCCGTAACAGGGATTCCGGCGACAACCAGTCCTTGGCGCGATCCGGCCAGCCGGCGGGGGAGGCGGCGGCAAAGGGGAAATGGCCGAGTTGCCGCAGGCTCCCCGCCAACGCGCGCTCGGGTACCCGTGGAAGGCCAACTGCCCGAAGCGTCGAAACAACCAACTCGTAAGGTGTCTTAACCTTGGTCAATGGCCGTTTCCATATCTCGTCCAGGCGAATAAGTTCCCGGCTGACGGCGGCCAGATTTCCGTCGCTGCGCAGAAATGTTTGTTCAATTTGCGCCACCGCCGCGGGTGGGGGCGTATCGTTCGCGAAATGGCGGACAAGTTTGGTGGCGATAAACCGCGCGGTCGATGGATGCCTTGCAAGATCGGCCAAAACATCGAGGCCCTCCTGTGCGCCATCTTCCCGGTATGCTTTGCCCAGTATCGTTTTATCGCCGGGCTCATGACGCCGATCGTGATATTCGAATTTGCCGTGAACGGGCCCCAATACTTGGATGCTATTTTTGTTGCGGAGCCCGCCATGGGACCAACCGGTCAGTATTTTGGCAAATTCGGTAACATCGTTTTGGGTGTAGCCGCCATTCACACCCAGCGTGTGAAGTTCCAAAATTTCGCGGGCAAGATTTTCGTTTAGGCCCACACCCCGCCGTTGTCCGGCAAATGAGTGGGGGCCCGTCGATCTCGCGTTATCCAGATAGGTTAGCATGACGGGATGGCGTGCCGCCGCTACCAGCATATCTTTGAAATTGCCGAAAATATGAGGCCGGATGGCCCCCCGCTCATATCCGCCAACCAAGGGGCCGACGGTGAACCGGCGGGCTGACACCGTGAAATGATTCGACCAGAACGCGACCATGCGTTCCCGGAAGGACTGTTCCGACTGTGCCATTGCCATTGTCCGCGCATGGAGCTCTTTGATCATCAGGGGATGGAAAGTGGCTTTCATCGCGGCGCGGAGGGCGTCTTGGCCTTCGATCCGAACTTCATGGATTTTTCTGATGGTGTCGCTGCTGGGGGGCATTGCGGATAACGGTGCCGGAATTTCGTGAGGCGTTGAGATTTGGCTCGACACCCATGCACGCGGGTCGCGCGAAATCTCCGACAACTCACCGGGACGGGGGCCGAGTCCGAACCGGTTCGCGGCGATAAAGCCTTCCGTCGCGGTCATACCAGCCCTCCTGTTCGCAGTAGGTCGAATATCTTGTTTAACCTAACGATGTATGTTGCGATTTCCGTCTTCGGCGAAGTGCTCGGTCAAATGCCCATCATTTTCATCGTCGTCTTGAACAATTCGGAGTTGGGGTCGGATAACTGCCGGCCCATGGCAAAATGATGGGCGTTC
>JAQCKY010000457.1 GCA_027592155.1 Pseudomonadota bacterium | reverse complement strand
CTGTTATTCTGGAACGTTAGAACTTTTGTCCGACGCTCATTCTGAAACACAGATAGTAGTCATAGCATCACGGATTTAAAACAGCTTTCGTAAAACGACCAATTTTTACGTCTTACCGCAAGACAAATTTTTTGATTTTGTCAGAGCACAGTTATCATCCTGATGAATGAATCATATAATGATTATCCATTTCCCCAATATAATTATTGTTGATAACGTTTCGCAACAATTAGAGCCTACGCTCATTTGGGATCAGGAGAAACCTAATATGTCCAAATTCGTTATCGGCCCACATATGCGGCTACAGGAATGGGTGGCGGAGGAGAAAGGCTACTTTAGGGAAGCCGGTCTCGATTATGAATTTGTCGAACGTATGGCACGCCCCCAGAAAGCGGCGGCCGGCACCGACAGCAAATACGGCGCCTATCAGACCTTCGAAGAAGGGCGCGACGCCCATGTCAGTTGCGCCTGCCACTGGACCGTGAACATGGCGGCTTCTAATGGTCACGGTCAGTTATGGGCCGACGCCTATACAGTCACACCGTCGGGGATATTCGTGTCACCGGATTCGGATATCAAAACCCCCGAAGATCTGGCCGGTGTCCCCGTCACGGTTGGTTATCAGTCCGGAAGTCACTACTCCACAATCCAAGGCTTGGAGCGGTTCCTCGCGCCGGAGGATATCAATCTCCATTTTGGCGGCATGTTGTTTTCCCGGCTCGAACTGATGGTTAACGGCGAGGTTACCGCCGGCAATGCCTTCAGCGGTCCCTATTACCTACTCGAGCAGCTGGGGTACCGAAAAATTCTCGATACCAGTTTCATGAGTGCGGCGATGGTACCCGACGGGGTCGACCCAGGCGATGTGGCGAAATATTTTGAGGCGCTCAAACGCGCACAGCACGACATCGACCTGCGGCACGAACTCTATACCCACTATTATCTGAAAGAACTGCCGGAAAAATTTCACGATCTGGCAGACGTACGGCGCTGGGGCCCGGGGGAGCGGATTGTCTTCGAAACATACACTCAAGAAACCTTCGATACCACGCATGACTGGGTTGTCGAGCGCGACATCTTTCCTGCGGGAGATATCGGTACCGGCAGCTATGCTGAGTCGGTAATGACCGCCGCCGAATAGAGCGCCGATTACGATGGGAAAAAGCCGACCTCGCCATAACAAAGCGCTGTAAGGGAAGACTACTTAGAGTCCAAAGTGTGCACGCCATCCCAATCGTCATTTGGGGGGTTGGCGCTGAAATCATTTGCCCGCGCCGCCATGATTTCCGACACTGGGTCGACTCGCGCCAGCACACCGAAGCGCGTCGCGGCCTCGGTGAACCGACGCGCACGGTAATCACCTAAGGCGGCTTGGTATTCGTCTCGAAACCCTGCATCGGTTGGTGTCGCGTTCTTCGCCGTCGCAAGTGGCTCAAAAATTCGAACCGGTGTTTCCCGGCCGACGACGCGGATGGTGTCGATTTCGCGAAAGACAATTCGGTCTCCGCACTGCTTCACGGTTTCTTCCCCCACCAAGATATCCGTCCCATAAAACTTGTTGGCCCCTTCAAGCCGGGATCCGAGATTTGCGGCATCGCCGAGGGTCGCGTAGTTGAAGCGGCGGTTCGACCCCATATTGCCGACCAGAAGCTCACCGGTATTAATGCCGAAACGGGCCGAGATCCGCCGGTCGTCAGGCAACCCGAATGCGCCCGTCATGTTGCGCAAGCGGTGAACGCTTTCCAATCCGGCGCGCACCGCATGGACGGCATGATCGGGGTCATCGATCGGCGCACCAAAGACCGCCGTAATTTCATCGGCCACGTATTTTTCGATGAACCCCTCCTGCCCCTCAATGATATCCGACATCTCGGTCAGATATTCGTTGAGAAATCCGGCAACCTGCGACGCCTTCAATCCCTCCGACAACGTCGTGAACTTGGCGACATCGGAAAACATCATCGTCACGACCCGAAGCTCACCACCAAGCTTTGGCAGTTGGTCTCCCTGAACCATTCGCTCGATCACCGCCGGCGGCAGATAGTAAGAAAAAACCCGGCGGATATAGCGTTTATCCTTATCGCTGATTGCCGCCCGGTAACCTAGTAGTAATGTCAACGTCACAGCTCCTGCCGCCAGCGGATCGAAAAGCGGCAAGACCAGACCGGTTCGGAAGGCCCAAACAGTCCCGGCGATCCAGGCAATGCTAAGCACGACAAACCCCACCCCCGCCCGGAGCGGCGGCAAGATCATCACAATAATCGCGACGATAAACGCAAACAACGCGGCGATGCCTCCGATCTGATTACGATCGAGTTCCCTCAATGCAGAACCATTGAGAATGTTATTTACCGCCGTTGCATGGATAAACACCCCGGGAATGGTATCGCGCACGAGATTAGCCCGATAGAGCCCTTCCATCGGCTTCATCGTGCAGCGGATTGGCGTAAGATCAGCTTCGGATTTGGTGATCAGCCGTTTCGAGGTCAGTTTGCGGTCTGTCGTATCCAGCGCGGTGCCAAGTAGAACAACCTTGCCGGCGAAATGCTCGCGGAGAAAAGCCTCCCCCCCGGTCGTCGCGCAAGCGTAGATGTCCGCCATCGAATAGGTGGGGATCGTTGTCCCCTTCACGCCAAAATCGAGCAGCATCGTATTGGAGACAGACCCCGGAATTTTGTACCCCGCGAGGCTGATCGAACCATCATCGTTTCTACGGTGGGCCTGCTTCGCGGCCCGGCTCGCCAATTCCAGCGCCATCGATGTATCGACCCGGGTTTTGCCGTCCGTCGTGCGGGATTGAAATGTCAGCGGAACCCGGCGAATGATCCCGTCATCGTCTTCGAAGACATTAACCGAACGGATGTTTTTTTGATGTCCGACGGCAAAGCTTTGCGCCGGGTAGGGACTGATGGGCTTCTCATTGTGCTGGACCTTTCCCAGCACCACCTTCCCTTTCCGGCTGGCGGCCCGCAAGGTGACAAAGAAGGACTGATCGAACCCGCGCAGATATTTTTCAACCGATGTCACATAGATGATATCGAACCCGATCACCGACGCATCGGCCCTGACAACCGCGTCCACCACGGCAGCCAATTGTGGGGTCCACATCACATCCGGTAAATCGCGAAATGGCGGACGGCGGTAGGTTTCTTCGTCGATGGCGATGACAACCGCCGGGGATTTAGCCGTCGTTTGCGCTGTCCCGGGAGCGGCATCGCGCAGCCAAAACAAC
>JAQCKY010000456.1 GCA_027592155.1 Pseudomonadota bacterium | reverse complement strand
TCCAAAGAGCTCAAGGTAACCGAGATAGTCCGTGCCACCCTGATTACGCATCTCCTCGAGAAACTCGAAATCGAGTATGGCGTCAGGCCCGGTGAGGCGGCGGCGCATTACCGGAATGCGGTTCTCGATCATGTGAAAAGCTGGGCTGCGACGCCAGGCCTCTTCCATGGAATCGGCCCCACTGGAAAAATGAGTTGGCGGTTCCATGCCGGACTGGCGATACCAGGTATGAGATTCCGCCTGATAAAGCGGATGCAGGATCTGAAATCCTATATTGGTCCTGGACAGTGGCAGGCCCGCCGCGCCGAGGCGCAATGAGCATTTTTCCAGCAGGCTGCGGGCATCCGTATTGCCCAGCGCCTGGTCCATTAGCCAGTCCGCGACCTCATTGACGAGGCTGCGGCTTGGGCCGCTCGGTTGTTCTTCGGTCGTCATGTCCACATCCTCCCGTTGCAGCCGTGAAAAGCCGCAATCGGGACATCAGGACATGATGTCTAGTCTGCGGTGATTTCCTCGGCGGCAACGCCGAATAGTTCTAAATGCTTCTCGCGCACATCGTCTTCGCTAATATTGGCGCCGCGCTCGCCGATATCTTTCATGACCTTCCGGATGACGTCTTCGTCGCCCGGCTCATCCAGATCCGACATTACCACGTCTTTGGCATAATTTTCAGAGTCGGACGCCGTGATACCCATCTTTTCGGCCAGCCAGAGGCCGAGAAGCTTGTTACGCCGATTACGTACCTTGAACTCGGTCTCTTGGTCCAGTTTGAATTTGTTTTCAAACGCGGAACGGCGGTCTTCGAAGGCGTTGCTCATGGTGTCGTCGTCCTGGTGTTAAAATTTGGGCGGATTATGTAAGGCGGTTGGCAGCGATTGGCAACCATTGCAGGGTCATTTGGACGAGAATGTGAAGCGGTGAACTTGCTTTATCGTCGCTATAGCGCCGCCAGAGGGACTCGGTTATCAATGCCTCATGTGCACCGTTGTCATTCTCCGCCGCCCGGGTCACGACTGGCCCATGATTCTCGGCGCAAACCGCGACGAATTATTGAGCCGTCCCTGGAGCCCGCCGGGCCGCTATTGGTCCGACCGATCCGACATTGTTGCCGGGCGGGACGACTTGGCCGGCGGCACCTGGTTGGGCATCAACGAATACGGGTTGGTCAGCTGCATCCTCAATCGCGAAGGCACGCTGGGCCCCAAAGACGGTTATCGCAGCCGGGGTGAGTTGCCCCTGGAGGCGTTGGACAACGCCGACGCCATCATCGCGGCGGAATTCATCGCCGATATCGACCCCGATGCCTACCGTCCGTTCAACATGATCGTCGCCGACAGCGATGAAGCGTTCTGGTTATGCCTGGATGAAGGGGCGGACCGGGTCACCGTGACCTCCTTGCCGCCCGGGCTCTCGATGCTGACGTCCCGGGAACGTAATGACACCCGTTCGCCCCGCATTCGCGCCTATTTGCCGCGGTTCCAGCGCGCCCGGGAGCCCGATCCCGTATCCGGCGATTGGTCCGATTGGCAACGTTTGTTCGCGTCGAGAATTTACGATCCCGAGACCGGTCCGACGGGCGCAATGTCGATTGTGACGGAGAATGGCTTCGGCACGTCGTCGTCGTCTTTGATCGCGATTCCCGCGGTGGAGAATACCGACTCCGGACCGGTTTGGCTTTTCGCCGGCGGCCGGCCCGATGAAGTCGAGTACGGTCCGGTGGAGTTGTAGCGCATAGAGCGCGGAGTCCGTTGTTTTGAACCCGGCCTCCTGTTATGAAACGCGTAACCGGGTGGTGGCGGTGCCCGCCCGTCTGAAAGACGGAATATCCGATATGGTGAGACGCAGGCAGCTATACGAAGGCAAGGCCAAAGTGCTTTTCGAAGGCCCCGAGCCGGGCACGCTCGTCCAGCATTTCAAGGATGAGACCAGTGCTTTCAACAATCAAAAACGCGGCACGATCACCGGCAAGGGTGTGATCAATAACCGGATCTCGGAGTACCTCATGACCAAACTCGGCAATATCGGTGTGCCGACCCATCTGATGCGCCGCCTCAATATGCGCGAGCAACTGGTCCGGGAGCTGGAAATCATTCCGGTGACCGTCGTGGTGCGCAACATCGTCGCGGGCTCGTTGGCGGAACGGTTTGGTCTCACCGAAGGCGATCCGCTGCCCCGATCAATCGTCGAGTTTTATCACAAGAGCGATGAGCTCGGTAATCCCCTCGTCGTCGAAGAGCACATCACCGCCTTCGGCTGGGCCTCGACCCAGGAACTGGACGAGATGATATCGCTTTCCCTCCGGATCAATGATTTTCTGTCCGGGTTATTCCTCGGCATCGGTATCAAGCTGGTGGATTTCCGGCTCGAATACGGTCGGCTGTGGGAGAACGATATGCTCCGGATTTTCCTGGCCGACGAAATCACACCCGATTCCTGCCGGCTCTGGGATCTAGAGACCAATGAGAAACTGGATAAGGATCGGTTCCGCCGCGATCTGGGCGGCATCGAAGAGGCTTACCAAGAAGTCGCGCGGCGGCTGGGCATCCTTTTGCCGGACGGCGAATCCAGCGATATTACCGGCCCGACAATGGTGCAATAAACGGTTCAATAAGAACGGTTCGAAAGAGCGGACATGAAAGCAAAAATTCACGTAACCCTGAAAAACGGCGTGCTCGATCCCCAGGGCAAGGCCGTTGGACACGCCTTATCCTCCTTGGGATTCGAAGGGGTGGGCGATGTCCGCCAGGGCAAGTTTATCGAAATCGATCTCGACACCACCGACGAGGCAAAAGCCCGCGAGCAGGTCGACGCCATGTGCCGCCAGCTTCTCGCAAATACAGTGATCGAGAATTACGACATCGCCATAGAGAGTTGAGGAAGCGAGCCGCCTTATGAAAGCCGCCTTATGAAAGCATGTGTGATTTCTTTCCCCGGCTCCAACCGCGAGCGCGATATGTGCCTTGCCTTGGAGGCTGCGACCGGGGCCTGGCCGACGATTGTCTGGCACCGGGACACGGAAATTCCCGACACCGATCTGATCGTGGTGCCCGGCGGTTTCACCTATGGCGACTATCTCCGTTCCGGGGCGATGGCGGCCCATTCGCCGATCCTGAGACAGGTAAAATTACGCGCCGAAGCGGGGGTGCCGGTATTGGGCGTCTGCAACGGTTTCCAGATATTGACCGAAACCGGCTTGCTGCCCGGCGCGCTGATGCGCAATGCCGGGCTCAAATT
>JAQCKY010000455.1 GCA_027592155.1 Pseudomonadota bacterium | reverse complement strand
ACCGTCGTTCTATTTCCGCTTTGTACGGGCGCGAAAAGGAGATGTGGCAGGTGCACATCTCGATAAACATTATTGGGAACTGAAAGACGCCAAAGAGCATGTTGTGGGGCCTGATTTTAAAGCCGCACAGCGTTGGAAACTCTGGATTCCATTGATGGGCTGCAACCAGTCAAACATGCTTAGGGTCATGCCCAAAAGTCACAATGTCGATATTCCGTTCGATATACGATCCGTCGCCGGAGAGATGAAGCCTCAAATTGAGGAATCCTGGCTTAAATTTAACGAGCACAATTTCGTCTGCCCCTTTCAAAATACCAATGAGGCAATGCTGTTCCATGATGAGCTAGCACATCTCGCTCCGGTAAACCCAGGCCCGTTCGCTCGCATATCAGCAGAACTTACTATCTTCACTTCAGAGCGCCTGGAAGTGAAAGCCGAACCTCTATCGATACCGACCGCACATTCAATTGGATAAGCATTGGAAAATGGTTTCGGTTCGTATCTTTGTGAACTGATCGAATTGTTTTCGATCAATTCTCCCATACTCCGCCCCTACGAAATTTCTCGGGCAGTGAACAGACAAGGTGAGCAAAGATGCCCGTAACAAAAGAACCACAGAATCAAACCCAGGTCGAAGAGTACGAGGCCATTGGGCCCGTCCAACTGGGGCCTTGGGCGAGTAATGTCTGGCGGCATGACCCGCGTCACCTGGTCTTTACGGTGGCTCGCTACAAGTTCGTTGCGAAGATTTTGAGCGGCAAGGCGAAGGTCGCGGAGATCGGATGCGGCGACGGCCTCGGCACGCCAATCGTATTACAGGAAGTCGGCTTTCTGCATGGGGTCGATATAGAGCCAATCGTCATCCGCGACGCGGAGGCACGGTTCAAACAGGAGAACATCCAAAACTGCTCGTTTGAAGTCCAAGATATCGTCCAATCCTCGCTTACCGGACCATTCGATGCCGCCTTTTCCCTCGATGTCGTCGAACACATTCCCTCTGAGCTCGAGACGAAATACATGGAGCACATCTGCGCAGGCCTGATCCAGGAAGGCGTCTGCCTTATCGGGACGCCCAATGTTACCGCGGCCCCTTATGCCAGCAAGCTGAGCCAGGAAGGCCATATCAATCTGAAAAGCGGTCCGGAACTGAAGGCGCTCGTTGGCCGCTATTTTCACAACGTTTTTCTATTTTCGATGAACGACGAAGTCGTCCATACAGGTTTCACGCCGATGGCCCACTATCTGATTGCAATGGGGGTCGGCAAGCGCTGATGCCCGGCAGTATCCTAGACAAAGCCCGCGCGCATTACGCAGGCGCCGCGGGCCTTCCCTACCCCGCGCAATTCGAGCTTAGTGAACGGTGGAGCCACTGGTCGGCGCTGACCGCGCGAGCCATCGAAAGTTTCAGTTCCGTGGAAGAAGCCATTCATTTCGCGCAACGGGAATCGGGATTCGAGCACCGCCATTCCGCCGCCGATTCCAAATCTCACTGGCCATTATACCAGGCTGCGCTGATCGCCGATTTCCCCGACAGATCTGCATTGATCGAAAAACTGGAAGATTCGCCGCTCAGTCACCCACAGACTGTATCGGAGTTCGAAGGCAGGCGGATGAGTAACGTCACTTTCTGGCACGCCTATGAATTCCTCGCGACCTTCTGTCGTGTCGAGAATGCAAAAAGAATTGTCGAGATCGGCGGCGGATTGGGGACTCTTGCAAGGTTCTGGCTTGAGAACGCCCAAGATCTCAGCACCTATATCCTGACCGATTTTCCGGAGAGTCTTTTCTATGCGGAAATTACTCTGCGGAGCCATTTCCCCGGCCGCCGTATTCGATACATTGCTCAGAGGGACGGGCTAGCAGCTCTCAACGACGGCGAAATCGTTCTGTGCCCTGCCCAATTGGCCTCGAATCTACTTGGTTTATCAGCGGACCTGGCTATCAATTCCGGGTCGATGCAGGAAATGACCGAGGCCGCAATGCTCTGGTGGTGCGACTGGCTGCAAGCGGGCCAGATCGAGCATTTCTATTCGCTGAACTACGGCCTGCAACCGATTCAGGCACGCCGAGGCGGGTCTGCGAATTGGATGTGCCCCCGGCTCGGCCCGAATTGGGATGCTGTCTTGTTGAGGCTCGATCCGCCGATCGTCCGCGAACAAACTCTGCGCCATTACCGGGAAGTACTTTTCCGGAGCACGCCGGCTCGAGAGAGAGCAGAACTGGAAGCCCGTTCTCTGGCCATCCTGCAAGCGCACAGTCGGCCAGTATCGATCAACCGGGAGCAGTCTGTCCTCGAATTGCTCGACGCCTTACGACTCTCGCCGTCTCGCGACCTTGTGATGCGGCTCGTTCAAATACTGGGGACTCTATATGACTATCGACCCAAAGAGCTGGTCCATGTCTGCACGGTCGGATTGTCACTGGACGACATTACCGAAGAGGATCGCCAAATCTTGACCGAATTACTGACCGAATTGTCCGCAATCGCAGCGGAAGAACACGCGGCAGCAATCCCCTCGAAACCACTGTTCTAGTCAACCGGTAGCTGGAACACCCGCCGTCTGTTCAAGAGTGTTCGTGCGAAAAGGCGAAACCGAAGAATTACCGCCATCGGCAATGGTTTGGCGGTAGAGCTTATTCACATGGCTGCGGATAAGTATGCGACCGAGTCCGACGACATCCGTTCCGTATTGATTCACATATGTGGTGATCAAATCGCGCTGATCGTCTGAATGTGCAAAGGTAAAGGATACCCCCGCAGCCAATATGAACTCTTCCGGCTCCGCTCGAAACATTTCACGCTCAAGGGCTGCGAAATCGAAGTCGAAGGTCGCGCTTGCAGATCGCTCCGTATCCAACATCGCATCCTTCTTGAGAAGACTATAATGGGTCAATTGTTCAAGATAGCGTGCGGATACAGCATCGTACCGACCGGTCGCCGTCAAGTAATCGACCGCCACATCAAAGGCCGTGCGGTGGAGGTCTTCCTGCCGGCGGAAAAAGGCCAAACTCCGGTACTTGAAGAGTTCGTTGTTGCCGCGCCTGCCCTCTATGTAGTCGTCGACTATCCCGGTCTCGGCCACAAATGCTTCAAGGGCGTCCGAGTCTTCCCAGAGGTTTTCCAAGTTCTCTTCAAGAAACCCTTCGAAAAGGTCAAAAAGCGCGCTGCCCTTCTTGCGAGATGCCGAATAAACCCGTTCTACAAACTCCGAGGCAGGCAAGCCCCGAAGCTTCA
>JAQCKY010000454.1 GCA_027592155.1 Pseudomonadota bacterium | reverse complement strand
AAAACGGATAATTCTTTGCAATCTTTCATGTGTGAATTCCATAATATTTATTATGTAAAATATATAGTGTTATTTTAGTGTTATGTAAAGAAAAAAATAATGCGTTACAGGTTTGCTGGCGATAGGGCTTGTTTTGAGGCGCGACCGGGGTAAAACCGGCTGAGATCTGCCCATCCACTCCTTTAAATCCAATGGCATGCCATGACAGATTTTTTGAAACCGGAACATTTCAAACGAGAAGACGAGAGTGAGGACGGGCTCTTTTATGAGACCCCCCGCCTGGTCACCCATGTTGACACCTCGGCCATTGATGCCTTGAATGCCTATCTGGCATCGCTGCTGACACATGGCCAAGATGTACTCGATTTGATGTCGAGCTGCGTGTCGCATCTGCCGGAAGATATCGCCTACGGCAGTGTCATGGGATTGGGGATGAACGGCGTGGAATTGGATGAAAACATCCAATTGAGTGTCTATCGCATTCACGACCTGAATGCCCATCCGGTGTTACCGTTCGAGGATGAGCAGTTTGACGTCTGCCTTATTTCATTATCGGTCCAATATCTTACCCAACCGATTGTCGTGTTTGCCGATATTTCCCGGGTGCTGAAACCGGGCGGTAAATGCGTTGTTTCATTTTCCAACCGGCTGTTTCCGACAAAGGCCGTCGCCATATGGCTGGCTTTGGGCGATGTCGATCGAGCGCGGCTGGTGGCTCTATATTATGGTCTCTCCGAGGGATTTGAAGAGCCGGTTTTCGAGGATCTTTCGCCGGCCCCCGGTGAGAGCGATCCGATTTATGCCGTGACGGCGGAGCGTAAAGTGGGTTAATCCTCTTCCGACGTTGCAAGAGGGAACGATAAGGATTCAAATGCCGTCTATCTGGGCCCAACGTTTGCGCCGTGGTTTTCGCCGGTCACCTCGTGAGCTATTTCATCGCGTGATCGGCGAGACGTCGGCGCAGTTCGACCGGTTTCGCGACGATCCGCTGGGCTCCAATCCCATTGAGACACTGTTGAACAATTGCGGCGCGCCCGACATCGCCACGCTGTGGGATGCATTGGCCTTCCGGCCTTATCCCGCGCAAACGGAACCTGTAGCCGATGAAACGATTGACGCCCTTTGTTCGGAGGCGGAGCGGCAAAGGGTTCTGACGGCCGCCAACGCCGTCTTAAATGCGAAGATCAACCTTACAGGGATTGGCAGCCATTCGTTGAACGGTGCAATCCAATGGCATATGGATCCCCGCACCGGCACGTCGTGGCCAGAGGCTTATTATCGGGACATCGATTTACTCGATCTGGGGAATCCTACGGATGTCCGCAGCGTTTGGGAACTATCCCGGCTGCAATGGCTTATTCCGGCAGGGCAGGCGTACTTGGTCACGCAAGACGAACGTTATGCGGAGTTTGCCAGAGATGTCATAGAGAGTTGGATTGAGTCCAATCCCTATCGGCGAGGCGTCAATTGGGGCGTTGCCATGGAAGCCGGAATGCGGGTGTTTACCTGGAGCTGGTTTTTCCATGCGTTTAGCGGGAGCGTGGCTTGGTCGTCGGAGCCATTTCGTGCCCTTTTCTTATGCACACTCTACCGTCACGGCTTCTTTCTAGAAAACAACCTAGAGGCGTGGGGGATAAACGGTAACCATTTGGTCGCCGATGGTGCCGGATTGTGTGTGCTCGGGCAGTTTTTTGGCGGCGAGAAAGAGCCCTCTCGCTGGTCAGAAATCGGGTGGGAGATTTTATCCCGGGAGATACAGGCTCAGGTCCTTTCGGACGGTGTCAGTTTTGAGGCCGCCATGGGGTACCATCGTTTGACGGCGGAGCTCTTCTATATCGCGGCCGCGTTTCGTCTCGCTCTCGGAGAAGCTGTGTCTGAATCGTACCGCCGTAAACTCGCGGCGATGGTTGAATTTACCGTCGCGGCGACCCGGCCCGATGGCACCGTGCCGCAATGGGGGGACAGTGATGATGGACGTGTCCTTCCGTTTGGTGATCAATCGATACACGATTATCGATATTTACGCTCTTTTGTGAGCGCGCTCGATGATGAGGCGATGCCGATAAACGTGCAGGCTGGGGTCATCGCAGAAGCGGCTTGGGCGTTGGGGATTGATAAAGTCACAAAGTCACTTGCCGGTCCTGAACCATGCTCCACATCATTTTCCGAGGGTGGCCTCTATATAATGGCCAAAGGGGGGGACCATGTTTTCATCGATTGTGGTTCCGTCGGGTATGCCGGTTTGGGCGGTCACGGCCATAACGACTGCTTATCCTTCGACGCGGTGTTAGATGGTGTATCCCTCATCTCAGATGGCGGAACCTTTGCCTATTCGTCATCGCCCGAAGAGCGGAATCGTTTCCGGGGTACGGCCATTCACAACACGCCGATGATCGACGGGGAGGAGCAAAACCGTTTCGTGGCGCAGGAAGAATTGTGGCGGCTCCGGAACGACGCGACTCCGAGAGTGCGTCGGTGGGAAGTTGGTGACCGTGTCGACATATTCGAGGGTAGTCATGACGGATATTTGCGTCTGTCAGAACCGGTCGTCCCGGTTCGCACCATTATGTTGGAGAAAGTTGAGCATCGGTTGCTGGTGATAGACCGCTTTACCGGCACCGGAAACCATAAATTCTCGGTTCCCTTCCATCTTGCGCCCAACACTAAGATCATTGTTGAAGAAGAGGGAAGGTGGTGTCTGGAAATTGGTGGGAGACGGTTTGCGTTACTCGTATTGGATGTAGGGCAGTGGGCGCCAAATCTCGGCGAAGGGTGGGTGTCGCCCTGCTATGGGGTGAAGCAATCTCGCCCGCTCATCGAGTTTTCCCGCGATGGAGCCGCGCAGAAGCTGAGCGTGGCCATAGGACCGTGGGAAGACAACGACGGTGAAGGGCTATTTAGCTGGGCGTCCCGGATGTGCGGCGAGTTGCCGACCTTAGACCTCGATTGAGGGGGCGGTTGCTAAGCGGCAGTTTCCTGACCGACCTGCTCTCCGGAGGAGGCTTCAACGTTGGTCGCGAGAATATATCCAATTCCCCGTACCGTCTTAATCAAGTCAGGTTTTTTGGGATCGGCCTCAATTTTACTCCTAAGTCGCCCTACCAGGACATCGACGCTTCGGTCATAAGGTTCCCAACTCCGGTTTTGTAACAAATCCAGAAGCTTGTCGCGGTCGAGAACGATGTTGGGATTGTCGGTGAATGCAGAGAGGAGATTGAACTCCATGGTGGTCAGCGG
>JAQCKY010000453.1 GCA_027592155.1 Pseudomonadota bacterium | reverse complement strand
CGCGGAGAAAATGGCCGAAATCGGGGTAGGCGTCCGACATGCGGAACTGCAGCCGGTCCATGTAGAATTCCGTGGCTTCCTTCAGGTTCGGCGAGAACACGACGACATGCCCGATCTCCTGCGGCGCCGCTTGGGTGTAGGTTTTCCCCCGGTGGTCGACGCGGTCGCTGGCGCCCGGGCGGTTAAATTCGGAGGGCTCCGGTTCGACGGCGATTCGCGCAGTGACCTGAAAGGCGATGGTATAACCGTTGGGATCGACGGCCTGGATTGCGCCGTCGGCCAGTTTGGTGACTTTGCGGTCCTTGGAAAGCTCGGCCTCGATTTCATCGAGATCGGACTGAGCCTCCACGCCCCAGGTGTAAATCCGCACAGTCGAGCCGTCCGAAACCGCCGGGGGCAAGTCCGGCGCGTCGATCGGCCGGATAATCATTTTCGTGCGTTCGGCGGTGGCGAAAACCAACCGGTCACCGCTCTCGTCGATCAACTCAAGCCCAAAATCGCCCCAAAATTTCCTGGCGACGACCATGTCTTCGACGCCATAGGTTAAAGATTCAACACCGACAATCTTCATAACGGACCTCCCCCAAGCCGAGCCAATCGGCTGTTCAGAGGTAATAATGATCCGATGATGGAATTTTGGCAATAATCCGGGCACTTACAGGCCCATTAGGTTTATATTTATTCCGCTCTGTGCAGCGGTGTATTGTATAGGACGCGCACCTCGGATAGTTTCTTCCGGCGCTCGAACGGAATGACAGGATTCCGGTTCCCTAAGCGGATAAATACCGCATAAAATAATGACGGGATCGAGCATGGGGGAACCAACGCAAAAACGAAATTGAAACCCTGAATGAACAATACAGATACGACCGTAGCAGAAGAGCCTCCTAAGAAACCCCAAAAAAGCGGCATGGAATATCAAATTCCCATGCTGGAGGGCGCCGACCGTAAGCTTGGCGCGCGGGCCTTATGGCGTATGGCGCAGATGGCTCTGCAATATAAATTTCGCTTCCCGATGGCGATCATTGCCGTCATCGCGGCGGGGATATTCCAACTCTTGATTCCGCGCTTCCTCGGCGAGGCGGTCGATCACGCGACCGGGCTGCTGGGCGGCGGCGTCGCGACCGAGGCCGAGGCCAAAGCGGCCCTGATCACGGCGGCGGCCCTCTTGATCAGCGCTTCTGTTTTGCGCGGTCTCTTTACCATGGCTCACAACTACCAAGGTGAGGCCGTCGGGCAATGTATCGGCTATCGTCTGAAGCTCGCCTATTTCGAGAAGCTGCAGCGCCTGAGTTTCGGTTATCACGACAAGATTCACTCCGGCGATCTGATGACTCGGGGCATGCTCGACATCGACGGCATCCGCCGTTTCGTCGAACACGGGATCATCCGGGTTATCCTCTTCGTTGTTCTCGTCGGTGGCGGCTCCTGGATGTATATGAGCGCCGACCTCACGATGGGGCTGCTCTGTCTCAGCTTTGTGCCGTTTGCGGTATGGCGGGCCTCGGTTTACCGCCTCAATCTCCGTCGGCTTTGGCGCGAACTTCAGGAACGCATGTCGATTCTGACACGGATCATGGAAGAAAATCTCGGCGGCATTCGCGTTGTGCGTTCCTTCATGGCGCAAAAGTTTGAGATGGGGAAGTTTGAAAAAGCCTCCCAGGAAGCCCTCGACCTCGCCATGGAGCGGGTTCAGGTCCGCTATTCCAATACCTCGATCACGACATTCTCGTATTTCATCGCCATGGGACTGGTCTTGTGGGTCGGCGGTTTGAAGGTGATCGACGGCACGCTGACGGTCGGCGAGCTCACGACCTTTTTGGCCTTCATGACAATTTTGCAGATGCCGATCCGCCAGATCGGGATGATCATCAACGGCGTCGCCCGCGCTTCTGTGGCCGGGGTGAGGCTCTTCGATATTTTGGACCGGGAGCCGGAAATCAAAGATGCCCCCGACGCAAAAGCACTCAAAATCACCAAGGGCGTCCTGAAATTCGAAAACGTCTCCTTCGCCTATGAAGGTTTTAAAGACGCAACGGTTTCCGACATTTCCTTTGAGGTCGGCCCCGGTCAAACCCTCGGCGTCGTCGGCCCGCCCGGCAGCGGTAAGTCGACGGTGGCGCATCTCATCCCGCGTTTTTATGACGTGACGGACGGCAGCATCACCATCGACGGTCAAGATATCCGCGAGGTTACGCTGGACAGTCTCCGGGACGCGGTCGGTGTCGTGCAGCAGGATACCTTCCTGTTCACCACCGAGATCGGCAACAACGTCGCCTACGGAGAGCCGGACGCGGAACCGGAAATTATCCGGGGCGCGACCGATTCCGCGCAGCTGCATAACTACATCGAAACCCTGCCTGAGGGATACGATACCTTGGTTGGCGAGCGCGGCGTATCGCTCTCCGGCGGCCAGCGCCAGCGCCTCTCGATTGCGCGCAGCGTCTTGCTGACACCTTCGATCATGGTCTTCGACGACTCGACCGCGGCGATCGATGCCGCGACCGAACAGCGTATCCGGGCGGCTTTGCGCGATGTCACCAAAGAGCGCGCCGTGATCATTATTTCCCACCGGTTAAGTTCACTGATGCATGCCGACGAGATTGTCTTCCTCGAAGGCGGGCGCATCGTCGAGCGCGGAACGCACGACGAATTGGTTCAATTGGGCGGCCGCTATCGCGCGCTCTATGATTTGCAGCTCGGCTCCGCGGCCGTGGCGGCGGAATAGGAGAGCGCGGATGCCACCTCCCATATTTGGACAAGGCGTCGTCAGCGGCGCGGTCACCGGATCGGACAGCCGGCGCGGCGAGGAACTGTTCGGGGCGGTCTTCGATGGCGCGGTAATCAGCCGCTTCCTCAACTATCTTCGTCCCTACCGCTGCGCCCTGATCATGTCGATCATCGCAGTGCTGATTTATACGCTCACTCAGATTGCGATTCCGCTCGTCATTCGCTCGGCCATCGACAACGCCTTGGTCAAGGGTGCCGACAATGTCGATGTCCTGACCGTTGCCGTGATGACGTTCTTTGGGATCATCATCGTCAATTACATCTCGAATTATTTCCAGCTGGTGATCGTCGCCCGCCTCGCCGAGCGTATTCTCGTTGATATGCGGCGCGCCATGTATGCCCATCTGCAACGGGTGTCCTTGTCCTTCATGGACAAGACCGAGGTCGGGCGTTTGATGTCCCGCCTCCAGGGTGATGTCAGCTCGATCCAGGAGTTCTTGGAAACCTCGGTCTTTGCCATCGGCGATTTTGTCCTGCTCAC
>JAQCKY010000452.1 GCA_027592155.1 Pseudomonadota bacterium | reverse complement strand
AGCGCCGCTGCCCTTCGGCATAAATCGTGTCGAAAGCGAGGGAGGATTTGCCCGATCCAGATAACCCCGTGATCACTGTAAGGCTGTCACGGGGCAACGCGACATCGACGTTTTTAAGGTTATGTTCGCGGGCCCCACGCACCACGATATTTCGGGTCTCGGGCTGATTTGCGGCTTTAGGTGACATGACCGCTATATAGGCCGCTCAGACCGGAAAAAGCGAGTCCCGATATGCGCTCTCGGTGACATTGCTGACAAAAATTATCCTTTTCTTTCGGTTCTTTCACGCCGGGTCACATAGACGACGCTGGCGACCATGATGGTTCCGCCGATGAGCGTAAGTGGACTTGGTATTTCCGCGAAAAGGACCAGCCCGATTAAAGCGCCCCAGACGAGGCGCAGGAAATTCACCGGCTCGATGGCGCCAAGGTCGGCAAGTTTGATTGCCCAGGTCGCGGTGAACTGGTTGAGGACGCTGAACACGCCGAGCAGAAGAAGCCATCCCCATTGGGCATTGGTCGGCGCCTCCCAAACATAAAGTGCCGGCGGCAGCATGAATGCCGTGATCAGGACGGCGCGGACGGCGATGCAGGTGGTTGCCGTATCGGTGCGCAGGAGGAGTTTGGCGAGGACGCGGTTGGTAGCAAAAAAGACAGCGCTGACCAGTACGGCGAGGATGCCGATCGAAACGTCACTAAAGCCAGGCCGGACGATGATCATGCTGCCGGCGAAACCAACGATCAGGGCGCCAATGCGCCAGGCTACGGCCTTCTCACCCAGAAACAAAATCGCCGCGATAATGACGAAGAGGGGCGAGGTAAATTCAAGGGCGATCAGGTCGGCGAGGGGGACCCGCGGCAGTGCCCAGAACCACAGCAAAATTGCCGCGGCGCTGGCCAGCCCCCGGATGAGGTGAATGCCAAACCTATGGGGTCTCAAAGCACTCAAGCCGACGCGCATGAACCAGGGCGCCATGAAGATCAGAATCGTGATGCCCCGGATGAACGCGACCTGAAAGGGTGGCAGGTCGGTGGTCACTTCCTTGCCGATGGCGGCAACCCCCGACAGGAGCAGCCCGTTCAAGACGGCCAACAATATGCCGCGCACATTTGCCGGTTCCGCCAAAACACTGCGTATGAAACCATTCATGAATTGAATGCTGTCGTGGAGATTGGCCCTGGTCCAACATCTCACATGTCCGGCGTTGACCTCCGCTACCACCCTGGGCAACTATGAGATCGGATAACCGCTAGGAGGCGATAATGGACACAAATGCTTCACCACCACCGACATCAGCGATGCAGATGACCCCCGAAGAGCGACGGGCGATGTGGATTGAGCTTTCGGACATGAAAGCCGAGGATTTACAGCAGCTCTGGGCCGATTTGAAGGCGCGGCAGAGCCAGGTGCCGGAAGTCGGTAGCGAGGCGCCGGATTTCACCATCGACCGGCTCGACGCCAAGAAAAAGCGCACCGGTGAAACGGTGACGCTGTCCGCACTGCGCGGCAAACCGGTGGCGCTTGTCTTCGGCTCCTACACCTGACCGCCATATCGTGCTCAGTCCGTGCGGCTGAACGAGATGTACAACGAATACAAAGATCGGGTTGAGTTCCTCACCGTCTATATCCGTGAAGCCCATGCCGATGACGGTTGGCGCACCAAGCCGAACATGGATGCCGGTATCGTGTTCAACGAACCGACGACTGATGCGGAACGCACCGAGGTAGCCTCGGTTTGCCAAACCGCGCTTGAGATCGATATGCCGATGGCCATCGATTCCATCGACAACGACGTGGAGGAGAAATACATTTCTATCCCGATGCGTCTGTTCTTGGTCGATCCGGACGGCAAGCTCGCTTATGTCGGCGGTGAGGGACCCTTTGGGTTCAAGCCCGAGGAATTGGACGAGGCGATAAAGACGATGGTGGGGTCGTTGGGATGAATGTGAAGCGTGCCTGCATGCTAGGCTTTGCGGTTGTCGTACTTTCTCAGTGCACGTCTACGACCGAGGACTCCGCAAATTTACCACTTACTGCATCTACGACCCAGGCGCCTGTCCAAGAATGCGATCGGTTAGCCGCCCATCCCTATGATCGAAAAAAAGCGGCGGTGCCAGGTGTATTCACCATTCCCCCGCAAGCTGCACAAAAGGCGGTTGACGCCTGCTTAGCGGCGGCCAGGGCGTTTCAAAAGGAACCGCGCTTTGACTATCAACTGGCGCGGGCCTATTTAGCCGCCGGGGATACCATGGAGGCCAATCGGTTTTTTCTTGACGCCATCAGGTTCAGCACCTCTCCGGCGGCGTTCGGAACTTACGGTCGAATAAGGGAAATTGGGCAGATTGGTAGGAATCGCCCGGACATTGCGGCAAGATACTATCAAGGCGGCTATCGGCGAGGCGACGTAATCGCCAAACTCCACCTTGCCCGTCTCTATCATTTTGGGATTGAGGTGAAACGCAATTGTCGGGCTGCTGATGCATTCTATCGCGAGCTTGAGAGTGAAGGATTTTCAGCGGCTCAATTCGGCTTAGGTCAAATTTATTCGGAAGGCCTCTGCCGACCGGTCGACCATTCAGTTGCGTTCAATTGGTACCTAAAATCGGCAAACGCTGGCTACAAACCGGCTGCGAAGGCTGTCGCAATTGCTTATCGCCTCGGGCGCGGCACCGAGAAGAACTTGTCTGAGTTTAAACGATGGTCGTCCAAGGCTGGCGACTAGGCTACGGCACAAAGGCCTCGACCGATGTGGTTCCACCGCAGGCATATAAAATTTGCCCCTCATCGATGGCGATCCACTCACCAGGCTGTTCGTCCAAGGGCTCCGACAGCACCAGCGTTGCATCGCTGCCCTTCGAAAATTGGACGGTGCGGTCGACGACCTCCACGCCGCCACTGACGGCATAATATAACGACGGCGATTTATCGTCGTTGGAGTATCGCACCACATACATGAAATCACCGTTGGAGATCGCGGCGGTCATGTGAAAAGGGTGCTCCGAACCGGAAGCATCCATCAGTTCCAAGGTTTGGCGGACGGTTTTGCGCAGTGCCGCAGGTGCATCGTCGGCCAGGCCGTTGGTTAGGGCCAGGAGGAAAAAGGCCTCGGTGTCGGTGGTCCCGAACCGGTGGCGGTAATATTTCGCGTCTATGAGCTGTTCGTATTCGCGGCGAATGTCGTGAAAGCCGCCGATCATACCGTTATGCATGAAGAGGATATTTTCATACCGAAAAGGATGGCAGTTCTCGCGGCTGGTGCTGGTGCCGGTCGAGGCGC
>JAQCKY010000451.1 GCA_027592155.1 Pseudomonadota bacterium | reverse complement strand
TGGTAAAGAAGATCTGGGAGAATCCGTTTTCCCAGGTAAAGGGTTCCCAGTTGGGCAGCACAGGCGCCGGCTGCGGGCCCATATAGGCCCAGAGCAATCCCGCCAGGGCTTTGACCGGATAGGCCTTGATTTTGACCTTGTCTTTGAAGTTTGCTTCCGGGTGCGCCGTGTCCTCATAGGGTTGCGCAGTACAATTGCCGTCATGGTCATAAAGCCAGCCATGGTAATTGCAGCGGATGCCGCAGTCCTCGACGAAGCCGTATGATAAATCCGCGCGCCGGTGCGGGCACTGCCGGTCAACCAGTCCGTAATTGCCGCTCAGATCCTTATAGAGAACCAGATCCTCGCACAGCAACCGAACAGGCTTGGTTTCCTTGTCCTCAAACTCTGTCACTGCGGCGATGGGATGCCAATGGCGGCGCAAAACGTCGCCCATTGGTGTTCCCGGCCCGACTTCCATCAATTGTTGGTTCTTTGATTTTGCTAACATTACGCGTCCTCGTTGCCGATTTCTGGTTGCTACCAGTCTTCCATTTTAAAGCCCATTGCATCCTCATAAGCCAGCTTAACCTCAGCCGGTTGTCCGGCGAGGAAGGGAAAACGTCTATTGATGTTTCCCCCACTGCCCAGGGTCTGGCGCTGACCGGTGTCGACTCCATCCCTGTATTTTTCGCGCCCGATGATCGGTAGTTCAACACAATCGTTGCGGCTTTCATCCCGTAGGATGGCAAACGGATCGGCCGAGGGGTCTTTCTCGATCAATTCCATATCGTCGAACAGTTGCTTGCGGGCCATCGCCACGCCTTTGTCGCTATTGCCCAGATGTTCGTTTTCTCGATCTGACTGTCGTCCCTGGCCGACCCAGGCAACAAAGTCTTGGTTCATTACATGGCTGGTGATCCACCGCCCGGTATCCTCGTCTTTGACGGGGCTGTACCAGGTCGGGATACGGTTCTGAACATAAGGACCTCGCTCATTCGGCACCCGGTTGAAGAACCAGGCGACACTCAGCGTGTTTTCATCATCGATCGGTACGCGCCACTCGAAATGCTCGCCGGTGAACAGGCAGTTCGGCCAGAGATATATGCGGCCCACTGTCCAGAGCGGACTGGTCTCGTCGGTGTTTTCGGCGATACGGTGGTAGGTCAGCCCGTAGTCATGGCGCTTGAAATCGATTTGGAGATGTTTGGGGATATAAGGGCCGGTCTCGCCCTTGAGACGAATAGACCAATTGGCGTGCATCCATTCGAAATGAATCGGGTCGATACAATTCTCTGCGCATTGGAACCAATTGCAGGGAACATCCGACAAGACGACCTGCACGAATCCATTTTTCCACGTAAAGGGCTCCCATGTCGGCAGGCAAGGCGCCGGTTGGGGGCCCATATAGGCCCACAACAATCCAGCCTTCGCCTCAACGGGGTAGGCCGTGATTTTGACCTTTTTCTTAAAGTTCGCATCGGCGTGCGCGGTATCCTCATAAGGTTGCGCGACACATTGACCGGTCTCGTCAAACTGCCAGCCGTGGTAATTGCAGCGAATTCCGCATTCCTCCACAAAACCATATGACAAATCCGCGCGCCGGTGCGGGCATTGCCGGTCGACAAGACCGTATTTACCGCTTAGGTCTTTATAGAGGACAAGGTCCTCGCCCATGATACGAACAGGCTTGGTTTCCTTATCGTCGAATTCGCTCTCACCGGCGATCGGCATCCAGTACCGACGGAGCAGATTGCCCATCGGCGTGCCGGCCCCGGTTTCCATGATCTGCTTGTTTTTGTTTTTGCTCAGCATTGCGCGCTCCTTCTTGGCAACTAGTTGCCAGTTCAACAATAATACCAATCGGCCAAAGGCTATCAAGGCATCCGTGCCGTCTTTCACCGCACATTATCTGCGCGGTGAGATATACCAGACCAAATTCGTTGCCCTGGTGGATTGACCAGGATCAAATGGAACCGAATGCAGATCAAGGAGATTGACCGACGTGCCTGCACTAAGTCTTCCTGAGGGTTTTCCTCCCATCGTAATTCACCGTTGCGATGCTCCACGGCGCGAGCCCGGGTTTATAGTTTTCGCCGTCGGGAAGGATATCCGGGCGCTTCAGAAAACCACACCGTTCGAAGCGATTGTTGCCCTCGACCAGAAAGGGGAGGTCGCCTGGTTCTGGCAATCGGAAATCTCCCTGATGGATATCCGCTACACAGCCAGGCGCACATTATTGGTCATGCTGACCGATGGCTGTATTCAGGAACTGGGATTTGACGGAACCGTCCGTCGCAAATGGTCCAGCCCCGGGCGTGACCCGATCGATGCGGACGACGCGATTCCCGTCGATACCCGATATTTTCATCACTCGGTGTGCGAGCTGCCGAACGGCAACATTGCGACTTTGTCGATCGCGACGCGAGAGTATGACGATATCCCCGAGACGATGGAGGACCCGAATGCGTCTCGTGATCGGCGTTTGCTGGTCGGAGATACTCTTGTTGAGTTCGCGCCTGACGGAACGTTGGTCCATGAATATGACTTTTTCGACATACTAGACCCTCAACGGTTCGGCTATGGACTGGATGGGCCGTTCTGGTCGATTACCGGGGTGGTTCCGGGAGGATTGGATTGGACCCATGCCAACGGCGTTATTCACGATCCTACCGACGACAGTTTCATCGTCACCGTGAGACATCAGGATTGTATGATCAAAATCGACCGGAGTTCCGGCGAGCTCAAATGGATACTTGGTACCCCAGAAGGGTGGAAAGGGGCTTGGCGAGACAAACTGCTCACACCGGTCGGTGAGACGAGTTGGCATTGGCACCCCCACGATCCGAGCATTCTGGCCGACGGCTCGATCATGTTGTTCGACAATGACGAAAGCGGTACCTTTCCACCGACGCCGAAAAAGCCGATCGACGATTGTGTAAGCCGTGCTGTTGCCTATCGGGTCGATCAAGAGGCCATGACGGTCGAGCAGGTTTGGTCCTTCGGCAGCCAGGAGGCGGAAACGCCGTATTCGATGTATATCAGCGGGGCCGTCGAGTTGCCCTCGACCGGCAATATTTTCGTGACATTCGGGGGCATTACTTTGTCGCCGGACGGCAAGGAGCGCATGGCGCTTCCACCCCAGGGGCATGGCTCTGCACAGCTTTACGAGGTTACGCGGTCGGCAGATCCTGAAATTCTATTCCACGCTGAAATTAGTAACTATGGTACCGGTGAAGACCTCGGTTGGGGTATTTTCCGGTCGGAATGGGTGCCGACTTTAGGCTAGAGTGATCCAGCCATAACGGCGGGG
>JAQCKY010000450.1 GCA_027592155.1 Pseudomonadota bacterium | reverse complement strand
GCAGAACCGGTTCCCGCCCAATAGGCTATTCCTGAAAATAAAAAGCCGGAGCAGGGAAATGGCGAAAGACGAAAGAATCCTCGGTGTCATGTCGCGCTGGGCGCCCCGTTTGGTGGCGAACGGCATTCCGCCAACCGACTATCAGGAAATGCTCGACGAGCTTGAGATCTGGGACGATTGGTGTTCCGTTTTTTCGGCGCGCGCCGCGGAACATGAGGCCGCCGGCAAAGAAGCACTGAACGCCGGAAACACGATAACCGCCGCTGTTCATCTCAACACGGCGGCGGTGACCTATCATTTCGGCAAATTCGTTTTTGTCGAACATATGGATCAACTCAAAGCAGCCCACAAAAAAGCCGTTGAATGCCATACATTGGCGCATCCTTTTATGGATCCGCCCGGCGAGCGGGTCGAGATTCCCTACGAAAACGGGCATCTCTACGGCGTGCTTCGCAAGCCCCGTGGCGCCGACAATCCCCCCGTTGTCGTGATGTGCATGGGCATGGATTCCGCCAAGGAAGAAATGGCGACCAACGAGGCCCATTTTCACGCCCGCGGGTTGGCCACGCTGGCCTTTGACGGGCCGGGGCAAGGGGAAGGCGAGTATGATTTCGCCATTTGCCCCGAATATGAAAAACCCGTCGGCGCGGTCCTCGATTTTGTCGAGACCCGCAATGATCTCAATGCCAATTCCATTGGGATTTGGGGCGTGAGCTTCGGCGGTTATTACGCGCCACGGGCGGCGGCTTTTGATCCCCGGATCAAGGCCTGCATCAGCATCTCTGGGCCGTTCGATTTCGGCCCCGTCATGCGCGGCAGAGGTTCTCACGACGTGTTCCGGGTCCGCTCCCACGCCAAAACCGACGAGGAAGTGATCGCCGTCGCCGAGCGCTGCAGCATGGTTGGTGTTGCCAAAAACATCACCTGTCCTATCTATGTGGTGGGCGGTACGGAAGATCCCTTGACGCCTGAGGCGGAGCAGCGCCGGTTGGCCGATGAAGTGTCGGGTCCGGTCGAGCTTCAAATCGTCCAGGGCGGTAATCACTGCGTCAATAACTTCCGCTACAAATACAGCCCGCGAACCGCTGACTGGATCGCCGGACATCTCGGCGGTCATGTCAGCTAATTTGAAATTAATTTTTGAGTGAGGCTTATGAAAGTCGAAATCGAATATTGTATGATGTGAAACTATGAGCCCGAAGCCCTCCGTGCGAGGGATGTCTTGCAAAGCAAGTTCGGTGCTGAAGTCACCCTCATCGAAGGCGGTGGCGGGATTTTCAATGTGACCGTCGACGGCAATCTCGTTTATTCCAAAAAACAAACCGGCCGATTTCCGACCGAAGAAGACCTCGCGGAACTTGGCTGAGGAGGCCTAAATGTCAATTTTGCGCGTTGAGTCAGTCATTTACGGCATTGAGGATATCCGCGAAGGCAGGAAATTCCTGACCGACTGGGGGTTGGAAGAAATCGATAGCGGTGAGAACGGCGCGATATTCCGGACGCTTGAGAACCAGCTTATGGTGGTCTGCAAGATCGATGATGCCGCTCTGCCACCGGCCCTAGAAACTGGTTCAACCGCGCGTGAGGTTATTTGGGGTGTCGACAATCAGGCGTCATTGGACGCGCTCGCGGCGGAACTCTCAACCGATCGGGATGTCACTGTCGACGACGCGGGAACTCTGCATACGATTGACGACAGCGGCTTTCATATCGCCTTCCGCGTTGCCGATATCACGCCCGCCGATGTGCCGGAGGCGGTTTATAACTTTCATGAAAATGTCGAACGCCTGAACCAACATAGCTGGCCTGAGGTCAACGCCAAGCCGATGCCGCTCCGGATCGGGCATGTTGTGTACAGCGTTGAAGCGGCGGGAAATTGGGAAGCCGCCAGCTTCTATCTCGACCGCCTCGGTTTCCGGGTAACCGACCGTGCCATCAACGCCGGAACCTTCATGCAATGCGATGGCTCCAATTTCCATCACTGTCTGTTCCTCTATCACCGCGGGGATCACAGACGCTGGAATCACTTGGCGTTCGAAGTCGCGAATTTCGACGCCCTGATGGGGAGCGGCACCTGGATCGATGGCGCCGGATATAAGACGACGTCCGGACCGGGACGGCATTCCTTGGGGTCCAACTGGTTCTGGTATTTCAAATGCCCGTTGGGCGGCGAGATCGAGTATTTCGCCGATATGGACCGGATGGATGAGAATTGGGAGCCCCGCACCTGGGACGAGGCGCCACCCTATGCCCGCTGGATGCTGGGCGACGGTTTGATTTCGACCTGATCCACAATGTCGATGGATGATCACTACGACACCGTGATTGTCGGATATGGCCCGGTCGGCGCGACGATGTCGAATTTTCTTGGCCGGGATGGCTACCGGACGGCGGTGATCGAGCGCGATCAGGATATCTTCCCACTGCCGCGTGCGATTGCCTTCGACCACGAGATCATGCGGATCTTCCAATCGATCGGATTGGCCGACGACGTATTGCGCCATGCCCAACCCTATCGCCGGACGGTCTATCAGGGTGCGCAGGGTCAGCCGATCCGGATCATTGAGCCGTCCCCACCGCCCTTTCCATTTTCGTGGAATTCCAACTATACCTTTTATCAGCCGGGTCTGGAAGGCGTCCTTCGAGAGGGCGCGGGGTCCAAAGAGTCGGTGGATATTTTTCTGCGCCATGAACTGGAAGCGATTGACCAAGATGAAAACAGAGCGCGCCTCACGGTCCGAGATCTAGAAGCCGACGAATACTACGAAATCACCGCGGATTACGTCTTCGCCGCGGATGGGGCGAACGGGCCGGTGCGGCGCATGGTCGGGATCGGGCTGGAAGATTTGGAGTTCGATGAACCCTGGATCGTCATCGACGCCAAGATCAAGGAACCGGCAAAATTTCCGGACCATCACATCCAATATTGCGAGCCGACGCGGCCTTGTACCTATGTGGTGGGGAACCGCCACTACCGGCGTTGGGAGCTCATGCTGATGCCCGGTGAAACGCCGGAGGAAATATCCGATCCGGCCCGGATTGCGGCGCTTCTGTCCCGATGGGCGTCGCCCGATGATATCGAGGTTATCCGCTCGGCGGTATACCGGTTCCACGCCCTTGTCGCCGAACATTGGCAGGCGGGTCGTGTGTTTCTCCTCGGTGACGCCGCCCATCAGACGCCTCCCTTTATGGGGCAGGGGATGTGCCAGGGGATCCGGGATGCGGCAAATCTATCGTGGAAGCTAAACCAGGTATCGCGCCACAACGCCGATCCGGTGTTGTTCAGTACCTATACGAC
>JAQCKY010000449.1 GCA_027592155.1 Pseudomonadota bacterium | reverse complement strand
ACGTCATCGAACTGCCAATATTTGCCGTGGGGTGAAACGATCTCGCACGCCCAGGGCCGTTGGAGAATATCGACGCCCTCTGCGAATGCAGTTGCATTGTCTTCGAAGTCGGCGCCGAAGGGGCCGTATTCCCGCCGGTCATAACCCCGTCCCGTCGCAAAATTTACGCGGCCGTTGCTGAGAAGGTCTAGGGTGGCCCATTGCTCGGCGACGCGGATTGGATGGTGCAAGGGCAGGACGTTCACCGCCGGCGCAAGGCGGATGTTTTCAGTTTTCGCGGCAATATGAGCGAGGACCAACTCGGGTGCTGAGTTAATACCGAGGGTCGAAAAGTGATGTTCCCCGATCCATGCCGAATGCATGCCGAGTTCTTCAGCGAGCAGCGCTTCATCGACGATCTGGCGAACGAATTGGTTCGGCGTTCGGGGATTATCGACGTAGTTGTTATCGCTAAGGGTGAAATATCCGAATTTCATTTTGTCACCAGCTCGTACTCTTCCAGGATCATCCGCGCCATTTCCGGGCCTTGAACGCAATAGGCCTCAAAGCCAGCGCCGATGGCAGCTTCGACGTTTTTTGGATTATCGTCGAGGAAGAAGATGTCTTCCGGTTCAGTCCCTAGCCGCTGCGAGACCTCGTCGAATATCCGAGGGTCCGGTTTCATCATGCCGAGCTCGAATGACAAAAACTGGTTTTCAAATAGAGCCGTGACGGCTTTTGCATCATTTTGATGCTGCCAGTGGAAGGCGCTTGTATTGCTCAAGCATCCCTTCCGTATTTCCGGCCGCAAGTCTCCCACCAAGGCTTCCGCGCCATCGATCAGTTGAAATGGCCAGGTGCGAAACCCAGCGAGAAATTGTTCGGCGGTGATATCCAAATTGAAATGTTTTACGACGCCTTCTCCGAATTCCTCGGTGATGCATTGGCCGGTTTCATGAGCCTGAACCGCGGGGCAGCTCTCCCAAGCGCTTCGAATGCCATCGGGGGAGGGGAGGCGGAGGATGGCGGCCATCTCGGGCGGCTCCCGTAGTTCCACCAACACGCCACCAAGATCGAATAGAACGACTTCAATTGCCATGGGGGTCTCTAAAGGCCATCCAGATAGGCGGCCATGCGCGCCTGATCTGCTAAAGTAGGCATTGGTCCTTTGCCGGCTGCAAGGTTATCGGCCATGTGATCGGGCACGCTGGTTGCCGGGATGACGCAAGTCATTGCGGGATGGGCGAGGATATATTTTAAAAAGTACTGTCCCCAACTTGAGATGCCGAAATCGGCGGCGAAGCCGGGCAGAGGGGCGCGTCGGACGTTGCGGAACAAACCGGCTTGCTCGAACGGCCGGTTTGCCAAGGTGGCGACACTGAGATCGGCGCACAGCGGGAGCAGGCGTTCTTCTGCATCGCGAACCTCGATGGAATAGGGGAATTGCACAAAATCGATCCCGCCTTGCTTGAGATAGCGCATCAATTCATTGAAACCGGAAATGCCATAATGGGTGATCCCGACATAACGAATACGGCCTTCGGCTTTCCATTCCCGTAACGTTTCCAGATGGGTGTCGGTATCGGTGAGATTATGGACCTGCATTAACCCGATTTTGGGGGCTCTAAGTTTGGCGAGAGAATCATTCATTTGCGCGATCCCTGCCGATTGGCCGCGGGTCCAGACCTTAGTTGCAATGAACGATTGATCGTGGGCTTTCATCTCCGCCAATAACTCTCCCACTACTTCTTCCGCGCGGCCGTACATTGGCGATGAATCGATAAGCGTTCCGCCGCCCTCAAAAAACAGACGGAGCACTTCCGTCAAATCGGCGCGGTTGGCGCCATTTAGGCGCTTGTCGAATGAATTATAGGTGCCAAGACCAATGACCGGGACCTGCTCTCCGCTGGAAGGAATTGGCCGTGTCAGCATTTGGCAGTTCTACCACGCATATTCTTCGCCTTTGAAATTGAGGAATCTTCCGGAATCGGATGCCTTCATCCCAGCAATGACGTTGCGCATTCCCTTGACGGACTCATCCAAGGGCATCGGTGCGGTGGGGCCGTTGCGTTCGGTCTGCACCCAGCCCGGGTGAAGGGAAAGAACTTTTATTCCCTGGGGCCGAAGATCTGCGGAGAGGTTACGCATCACCATATTGAGGGCGGTTTTGGAGGCGCGATAGTCACAACGCCCGGTATCGTTCCGCGCAATACTGCCGACCACGCTCGAGATACAGATGATGGTCTTGCCGTCGGATCGCACTACATGATCGACGAAAGATTCCGCTAACTTCATCGGCGCCATGACATTGACGGCGAACATCTTTTCCCAGGCCTCGTAATCGATGTTGCCCAAGGTCGTTTCCCGGGCGCCATTGATACCGGCGTTATTGATTAGGACATCGACAGCCTGGCTCGAAAGCTCTTGAGCTAAAGCATCGATCACGTCGTGGTCCGTGACATCCGCCTGTCGTATGTCGATATCGCCCTTGATCTCACGCAGGCGCGGATCACTTTCGGGGTTCCGCGCGACCGCAATGACGTGCCAATCCTCGGCGGCGTATTGGCGGACGAATTCGAGCCCAATCCCCCTGCTGGTTCCAGTAATCAAGACTGTCGGCACGGGACGTTTCCAAAAGTTAAACCCGCACCTAACTTATCGACGGTGCGGGTTCATGCCAATGGGGGAACGGGGTTAGTCTTGGTCAGGAGTAATTTCATTCGGCTTTGTTGCCGACTCTTTTCTTCCACGGCCGTGCCGGCGGCTAAATCCGCCATGCCCTCGGCGCCGGGCGCCAATTTTGCGAGCGGCTTCAATCACGTCGTTGAATTCGCCGGCCTCGATGGCGGCGATAACCTCTTGATAGAAGGGGAGGAGATCATCCATCTCGCCGACATGGAAGGCTTTTCCGGTCGGAAACTCGATGGGACGCATGCCGAAACGGATGTGGGTGTAGACTGCACCGTCATCATGACGGAACCACCATGCCGATACCGCTTTGCCGCGATGCATCACTTGACCGGGGCTTCCCAGATTCTCGATCTGACGCTCCAATCCGGCGATTAGCTTCTGCTTCGCGCGGGCAAGGGGGTCCGGGCCGGGGGTTTGGTCAATTTCAATCGCTTTGTGCTTTTCAAGAAAATTCATTGTTCATTTCGTGTTATTGTTAGTGTTCAAATTGTATCATCTTATGAGATCAAAAATAAAGGGTCCATGAGGGACATACGGCTTGCCCGATTTGAGTCCCGTAACCGACGTTTGATTTCGCATTTTTTGTCCGCGGATAACGAAAAAATCGGCGGATCATTTCGCGGGCCTCTCGGCCA
>JAQCKY010000448.1 GCA_027592155.1 Pseudomonadota bacterium | reverse complement strand
CCGGCGCGACGTTGTTGGAAAAGAGACGGTTCAACCCGTCGGTCAAACCTGCCATCAGCAACGTGTCGAAACGCCGCCAGCGCTGATATTTTTCAAGGACCGGGGAAGTGCCGATATCGAGCCCTAGCCGCCAGGCATCGACCAACACATCGGTCAGAGCGGCGACATCCCGAAGCCCCATATTGAACCCCTGACCGGCGATCGGGTGCAACGCGTGCGCCGCGTCCCCAATCAACGCGGCACGCGTTGCGACGGTGCTTTCTGCATATTGCAGCGATAAGGGATAAAACCAACGCGGCCCGACAATGGAAAGCGCGCCCAAAAAGTCACCAAATCGCACCGCCAATTCCTCTGTAAACTCGGCCTCCGGCAGATCGATCAAAGAAGCAGCCAGCTCTGAGCTTTCCGTCCAGACAATCGAGGATTGATTGCCGGGCAGGGGCAGAATGGCAAACGGGCCGGCAGGCAAAAAATGTTCATTGGCGACATTGTTGTGAGGCAACGCGTGGGCCACGGTGCAGACGATGCCGGATTGCCGGTAGCTCCATTGCGTCAACCCGATGCCGACAGCGTCGCGCACAAGGGAGCTGCGGCCATCGGCGCCGATTAGAACGGGTGCTGATATCGCGGTGCCGTCGCTCAGAACCACTGAAGCAAAATGGCCGTCCGTCTCAATCGAATCGATGTCGCGAGGTGAAAGCAGCGTCACACCATCGAGTGCCGCCATCCTCTGATAGAGAGCGCGGCGCAAATAGCGGTTTTCGATCATATATCCGAGTGGCTGTTCTCCAACATCGGCATGGTCGTAATGGAGAAATAGCAGTGACTCCCCATCAGAGACCCGGATGTCCAGTATCGGGGTCGTCTCGTCCGCGCTGAACTCCCAAAGGCCAAGCCGGTTGAATAGCCGATAAGATGCTTGCGCAATCGCAGACGCTCGGCCGTCAAATTCTGCCGATAGAATTTGCTCTGGCTCACTGCGGTCAATAACGACAATTCGCATCCCAGCCATCGCCAAGGCGCAGGCCTGTGTCGCGCCAATAAGGCCACCGCCGATAATTACGGCATCGGCGGTTATGGGGTGAAGCGTCTTGGCTGTTTCATTCATCGAATGACCTTTCTTGCGCTCCGTTGAACCGGTTTTTTCCCAGGAGGTCAACGGTTTCAAACCGGCACCTCTGAAACAGGAGACAGGCAGCGCGACGGATCGTGATATTTATGCCGAAATATTAATCAAATAATATAAATGAGCAATTAATAGCCATATATCGATTGAATTTATTCTGAAAAATATTATAACCCATTGGAAATCAACGGAAACTGTTTTGGCATGGAAATTGATTTAGTAACCCACAGACTTAAATGGAGGAACGGCCACCATCGGCGCCAATGTCGGTCATCAGTCCATCGACAAAAACGCCAATTTTGGTACTCGCGATTATGTCGATTGGGGGATCAATATTTCGACGGAAATCGCCGGTTTTGATTTCAGCGTTGGATATACCGATACCGACCTCGCCGACGCCCAGTGCGGCGGCGGTGACGCTTGCGGCATGTTCTTATTCACCGTGTCGAAATCTTTCTAAGACGCACGACGCGCGACCTCGAGACATCCGGTCGGCGTCCGCGCCGGCCGGGCCTCTCGGGTCCGATCAAGGGGTAACCGGAAATAAAGGAGCCTGAACAGTGAAACTAATTATGGCAGTCATTAAGCCAGCCAAACTAGAAGCGGTGCGTGAAGCGCTGATCGAATGCGGGGTGCAAGGTTTGACATCGAGCGAAGTGTCAGGCTTTGGCCGCCAAAAGGGCCACACAGAGATTTACCGTGGTGCCGAATACGCAATCAACTTTGTGCCAAAAACCAAGATCGAAATCGCGGTCTCGGACGATCAACTCGATGCGGCACTGGAAGCCATTCGGTCCGCCGCCGATACCGGCAACATCGGTGACGGAAAAATCTTTGTCTACGAGCTTACTCAGGCCGTTCGAATCCGGACGGGCGAGACAGGCGACGAGGCCTTATAGGAGGACCCCATGAAAATTCTGATTAAATATACTCTCGGTCTCGGCAGCGTCGGCGTTGCCTCCCTGCTGGCGGCCGGTCCCGCTGTCGCGCAAGAAGCTGCGGCGGCAGCTGCTAAAATCGATTCAGGAGACACTGCGTGGCTGCTGACATCAACTGCAATTGTCCTGATGATGACCATTCCGGGCGTGGCATTGTTTTACGGCGGCATGGTCCGCAAGAAAAACGTGCTGAGCGTTCTGGCGCAGAGCTTTACCATTACCTGTCTAATTTCGATCATTTGGATGGTCATCGGCTATAGCCTCGCCTTTACCAAGGGTGCGACTCCCTATTTTGGGGGATTCAGCGGCATGTTTTTCGCCGGGTTAACGAAGGGAGCCGTCAACGGGACCATACCCGACTCGTTGTTCATCGTCTTCCAGATGACCTTTGCGATCATTACCGCGGCCCTTATCACCGGCGCCTTTGCAGAACGGATGAAGTTCTCCTCGATGCTCGTCTTTATCAGTGTCTGGTCCATTGTCGTCTATTCTCCTGTTGCCTACTGGGTTTGGGGCGGAGGGTTCCTCGGTGACAAGGGCGTTTTGGATTTCGCCGGTGGCACCGTGGTTCATATCAACTCAGGAGTCGCCGCACTCGTGGCCGCCGTCATGATCGGCAAACGAAAAGGCTACGGCACCGAGAATCTGGCGCCGCATAACTTGGTCCTCTCCGTCATCGGCGCTGCAATGTTGTGGGTTGGCTGGTTCGGCTTCAATGCCGGCTCCGCGGTTGCCGCGGACGGCAGCGCCGCGATGGCAATGCTCGTAACCCAAATCGCCTCGGCGGCGGCGGCTCTCTCCTGGCTGTTCTTTGAATGGGCAACACACAAACGGCCGACGGTTCTGGGTGTTATCAGTGGCGCCATTGCCGGACTGGTTGCGGTGACGCCTGCGTCGGGTTTTGTCGGCCCGGTTGGCGCGCTGATCATCGGTCTCATCTCCGGCGTCGTCTGCTTCTGGGGGGCGGCCTGGTTAAAACCCAAGCTCGGTTATGACGACTCCCTCGACGTCTTTGCGGTCCACGGTCTGGGCGGCATTGTCGGAGCCTTACTGACCGGCATCCTCGCCGAGAAGGCGATTGGCGGCACTGCTGGCAGCATCGGGCAGCTGTGGATCCAGTTCCAAGGCATTATCTGGACGATCCTCTGGAGCGCGATTGCGACCGCTGTGATCCTATTCATCGTCGACAAAATCATGGGCCTGCGGGTCGATGAAGATACTGAAGCGGAAGGGCTGGATCTCCGGATT
>JAQCKY010000447.1 GCA_027592155.1 Pseudomonadota bacterium | reverse complement strand
GTGTATTCGTCAAAAAATACATACAAACCCCCCGCCATATCGAAATTCAGGTCCTGGCCGATCAGCACGGCAATGTTGTTCATTTAGGCGAACGGGAATGCTCAATTCAGCGCCGCCACCAAAAGGTTGTGGAAGAGGCACCGAGCCCCTTTGTTGACGAGGACCTGCGCAAGCGCATGGGCGATCAGGCCATCATGTTGGCCGAGGCGGTTGATTATGTGTCGGCGGGGACCGTTGAATTTATCGTCGACCCGGACCGGAATTTTTATTTTCTTGAAATGAATACACGGCTTCAGGTTGAGCATCCGGTCACGGAAGAGGTCACGGGGCTCGATTTGGTCGAGCAGATGATCCGGATTGCGGCCGGAGAAGAACTCGGCTTCACCCAGGAAGAGGTAAAAATACAGAGTTGGGCGATTGAAACTCGGGTTTATGCCGAAGATCCGGTTCGGGGGTTCTTGCCTTCAATCGGACGGTTGAGCCGTTACCGGGAGCCGGTGACCGGCGTCTTCGGTAAGATCAAAACCGTGCGGGTCGATTCAGGGGTGAGCGAAGGCGACATGGTCACGCGCTTCTACGATCCGATGCTGGCGAAGCTGATTACCGTTGGGCGTAACCGGGATGAGGCGTTGTCACGCATGCAATGGGCCTTGGACGAATATCTCATCACCGGTATCAACCACAATCTTGGCTTCCTCGGAGCCTTGATGTCTCACCCCCGATTTGCGACCGGCAATCTCAGCACGAATTTCATCGCCGATGAGTTCGGAGACCGTTTCCTGCCGGCGGACGCGACGTATGACGAGCCATTGCGCATGGCGGCAATTGCCGTTGCACTGCGCCAGCTGGAGATCGCGAGAAACAGCCAACTCGTTGGTTTGACCTTGGAGTGGGACGAGGTGGAAAAGAGCTATCCTACGGCGCCGACGGAGTGGGTCGTCATACTGAATGACGAATATCACGATGCCCAGGTGGAGCGCGACGGATCGGAATATGTCATCCGTTTGGCAGACACCGAATACCGGGTCGAAAGCGATTGGCAACCGGGCGGGGCCCTGTTTGTCGGAAAGATCAACGGCCAGGATACCTGTTTACAGATTGAGCGAACGGATATCGGCTACGGCCTCTATCATCGGGGATTCAGGGCGGGTGCGAGAGTCCTCTCGCCGGAAGCCGCGGCGATATTGCGTGAAATGCCGGAGAAGATCTCCGCGGATTTGGGGAAAGAATTGGTATCGCCGATGCCCGGGCTTTTGGTATCGGTCGAGGTCGCGATCGGCCAGTCGGTTCGCGTTGGCGATCCGCTTGCGGTTGTCGAGGCAATGAAGATGGAAAACATGCTGGTTGCCGAGGCCGACGGCGTGGTTGCCACCATTCCCTTAACCCCCGGCGATAGTGTCAATCTCGGACAGGTTATCCTGACATTTGAATGAGTAACGCCGACCTGCCGCCGCACGAGACCGCCGTTCATGTCGTGGTCACGGGACGAGTTCAAGGTGTGTGGTACCGGGGGTGGACCGTGGAGCGAGCGGGCGCGCTCGGAATACGAGGATGGGTTCGGAACCGCCGGGATGGCTCTGTCGAAGCGGTTTTCTGCGGAGATCAGGAGAAGGTCGATCGAATGATTGCCGCATGCCGAACCGGACCGCCGGCGGCCGATGTTACCGCCATCGCGCGAGAAGATGCCCCGTTACCGGATGAACCCGACTTCCGCCAGATTTCGACGGTTTAAGCGGGTTTGCCGAACGCTCTTATGCCGACCAGCAAACGACCGGACCGGACTCGCCCGTCGCCGCTTTTTCCAATGCGACGGCGACATGGGCGATCGTCTCTTGCACGGTTTCCTCAGCGTTGATGGGCGCGATTCCGAATGCCAAATCGATCTTTACCGCTGTATTGTCATCCAATACGAGCGGGCGGTGGATGATAAGTTCATAGAGACGGTTCACCACCAGCCCGGCGATTTCCGGATCGGTATTGGGCAGGCAGATCAAGAATATGTCATTGTCATACCGGTAGATCTTGTCGTAGAGGCGAAGGTTTACTTCCAATGCCTCGGCCAGTTTAACCAGGACTTCCGCTTCGCTAATCTGCCCCGCTGACGGCTGTACGGGTTGATATAGAGTCAAATCCGCCAGGGCCACGCATATCGGCTGTTTCGTCCGGCGGGCACGCTCTCGTTCAATCTCGATCTGGGTCCGCATCGCGGCTTCGTTGCCGAGGCCGGTGAGGTCATCGATCTGTGCAATCAGATTCCAGGATTCCCGTTGCAGCTTGAATACGAGATCATTGAAGGACACAACCGAATCCATGAAAGCCTTATATTCCGAGACCGGGAAAGGACCTTCTTGGCGGGTGGAACTGGAAAGTTGGCGGGCCTGGGCCTGCATCGATTCAAGGCTAAAACCTAAGGCAGCACACACCGGGCTATCATCGAACATGCCGGGCGCTTGTCCGTAATACCACCGTCGGAACGGTGCCTGGTTATCGTTTTGTGCCCGGTTCTCAGACGACGACGTACCAGTGGTATTGGCCATCATGTCGAGATGCCAATTTCTCAACCATTCGGTCTGTTCCGATAGGGCCTTTTCGAGGCGTTCCAGTTCAGCCCGGAACTGGCGTTGTGAAATGTTATCTTCGTCCATGTTAATTGTTTTTCGTTAAATAATACACGTGTTAACTGCAGGTATTTTCAGGAAAATTCAAACCGTATTTAAATTTTTTTTCGATTAGCGGAATACTCTAAAAAAGGCCGCCTCTAAAGCATTATCCACGTCACCCAGGCTCGCGTCGATCCCCAATGCCGCCAACGATGTTACTCCAAAATTAGGTATCCCACAGGGCACAATCCCCTCGAAGTGGCTCAAATCGGGATTCACATTGAGGGCGGCGCCGTGATAGGTCACCCATTTTCGGATGCGGACGCCGATTGCCGCGATCTTGGCTTCACCGCCTTGTGAATCGGGCACCCAAATGCCGATCCGGTCCGGTCGAGCTTCGCCGGTAACGCCAAATTGCGCCAAGGTTTCGATCAGCCAGGCTTCCAGGTTTCTGACATAGCCTCGAACATCGGGGCCGCGCTGTTGCAGATCGAGCATGACATAGGCCACCCGCTGGCCGGGGCCATGATAGGTATATTGGCCGCCGCGCCCCGTCGCGTAGACGGGAAAACGGTCGCTTTCCAAGAGATCTTCGGGTGATGCGCTGGTCCCGGCGGTATAGAGGGGCGGGTGCTCCACCAGCCAAACCAGCTCGGATTCGGTGCCCGCTCGGATCGCCGCGACCCTTTTTTCCATCACTGCGACGGCGTCTTCATAAT
>JAQCKY010000446.1 GCA_027592155.1 Pseudomonadota bacterium | reverse complement strand
GATCTTGACCGCCGACGGGAAGGGCTGGTTATGTTCCGGAATATCCGGCCCAGCGATGTTTTCACGCTTTGCGATTGAAAATTACGCCAACGGCAGGCGGTCAGATAACCGCCATGAATTCGAGCTGGATATGATAACCGCCGGGCAAATCGGCCGGTACGGTGTGGCGCACCGGGCGGCTATTTTCATCGGGGAACATTTCCAGCCAATGAGGGTTTACGAATTTCCGGTTATCCCGGTCCCGGAGAAACACCGTCATCTTACCGATGTCGTTCACCGAACCGCCCGCCCGTTCCATGATCGCTCTTACCGTCTTGAAGGCATTTGCGACCTGGGCCTCGACATCCTCGGGTAATTCATGGGTTTCCGGATCGTTGCCGGGAACCGCCGATGAAAACACCATGTTCCCGACTCGTACTGCGGTTGGGAAGGGTTGGCCGTGCTCTGGAATGTCCGGTCCGGAAATATTCTCTCTTTTCGCCATTTTCTGTGTGTCTCCTGTTGTAATTTTTTTGCGGCCGGTTTTTAGGCTGCCTGTTCGATTTTCCATTCGTCGATGGGTACCCCGTTAACCACCGTGGGGCGGGCTCCGGCGACGGTCGTTCGCCGTAAGATGCGTTTCTCCGTCTGTTTTGGATAAGGACGCGCCCGGTGCAGGGTGCAACGGTTGTCCCACATCACCAAATCACCGACCGTCCAGCTATGGGAATAAACAAACTGGGGCTGGGTCGCATAATCGATGAGTTCCTTGAGAAGGGCTTGGCTCTCCGCCTCGGACATACCGACAATACTTCCGGCGTGGGAACCGAGATAGAGGTTTTTCCGGCCCGTCACCGCGTGGGTGCGAACCATCGCCTGGTAGACCGGTGGAAAAATCTGTTTTTCGTCCGTGTTGAAATCTTTGTAGCCGTAGCGGGCCCGGGAATATTCCAGGCTATGCTCTGCGACCAGGCCTTCGATCATCTCCTGTCGCTCCGCCGGAAGGGCATCCCAGGCTTCCCGCAGATCGGCGAACTCGGTATTGCCGCCGTCGGAGGGCACGACCCGCGCCGACAGAAAGGAGGGGCCCGAGGGAACCGGTTTGAAGGAACTGTCCGTATGCCAGAACTCATTGCCTTTCTGGAAGGCCAGCTTTTCGGAGTCCGCCGGAAGGATCGCGCCGTCGGGATCCACATTCGACATGTCGGCGACAAATTCATTGCTGGTGTTGCGCTGCCGCCCAACCCGCAATTGGATGGCCTCCAGCGGCCCAAATTGCTCGGTGAAGGCCATTTGTTCTTCGTCGGTCAGCCCGGGTGCCCGGAACAGCAAGATGGCGTGCTCCGCGAGAGCGTCGTTAATCCCATCAATCGCCGCCGGGGCCAGCGGCTGGCGGATGTCGACGTTCTCAACCTCAGCAAAAAATGTCTTACCCAATCGGCTTACACTCAGACTCATGACGCAATCCTCCCGGCCAAACTGATCCCCATTAAGATCATTGAGAAGTTTACGCACTTCATGGCTCACTTGAAAAGCCATTGCTGCGTGGCGAGGGCGTTTACCACTTAGGGGACGGGAAGTTCTGCCGTGTCCCTCCGCGACGCGCCCAGATTAATAAATATATCGGCCGGCCTCGCTGGCCTATTCGTTTCCTTCGCCGCCACCGTCCGGTTGGCACAGGCGCAGTCGGAAACCTATATCGCCTCGGGACTGGCCGAAGCGGCCTATCCCAAAAAGCAAGGTATCCTCGATCGCAACATCCTGCGCCGTTTCCCGCGTCGGGGAGCGCGGATCATTCATTCGAACGGCGTTAGCGCTGGCATATTCGATGGCCAGCAGGTGATCTATGTCGCCTTCGCGGGGACGGACCAGATCATCGATGTCTTGAGCGATTCTCAGCTTGCCGCCTGGTTTGGCAAGAACAAGCAGTTGATTAGGGGCCAGATCGCCACGGCGAAGGGTGTCGCGCAAAGTGCGATTGCCCGAAACCCGCAGAATAAACGGATTGTCGTCGTCGGCCATTCCCTCGGCGGATATCTGGCACAAGTCGTGACCGCGGAATTGAAGATGACCCGGGGCATTTCCTTTAACGCGCCGGGGTTTGGCCCGAAGGACAAAGGCGCCATGTTTAACCCCAGGAACAAATCGTCGATCATGGTCAATCATTCCCGCGAACGGGATGCCGTTGGAAATTATGGGGTGCATTTCGGCAAGAAGGTCCTTTATCACGACGTGCTGTCGGTCGTGAATCATCCGGGGAACAACCACGGCATTACGGGATTCCGCAAAGACCTAGCCCGAGGTCTGGAATCCTCTCGCGCCCTGGTGAGCGGTAAGTCTCATTTCTCCGACAAGGCCATCCAAAGCCAACCGAACGATCACGAACGTCATCATTTATCCGCGCGGTTATCTTCGTTGTTTATGCGACGTGACGATCCTCCCGGATTACGCCGACGACATGACCGCGAGGGTAAACCAGCATCTAACTTCCGCTGTTGAACAATTCCCGGGCATTCTCCGGGCGCCTGCCGAAGTAGAGGCTGTCGAGACCACGAGCTCCGGGCGCACCTATATGCGGTTGAAGTTTCGCATCTGGCCGGGAAGGGGCGGTCCCATCGAGACCGTCTTTAAACAGGAACTTCTGCAAGCGCTGAAAGCGATCGATCCAACCTATCAAGATTGGATGATCAGCGTCAGTTACGAGGTTGAAGCACAGGTCAGACAGCGCAGCCTAAGATAACCGCCAATTAGCACTGCGTCGGCCGGAAGTGTTTCTTGCTTTGTCATCTTACGACAGAGCTCTGCGCCGAGAGACATCTCCTTTGCTTAATGAAAACCAACGATACGGTGAAATGATCTCGTTGGTATAGTTCTTTAAGTACTGCGATCTGTCGTCCCCTCATTCGGCGGCGGCGATAGATTTTTCCCCGGCGACAGCGGGTCGACAACCGACACGGTCTGCGCGACCCGCAATGAATCGACAAAAGGCACGTGTTCCTCTTCCGGTGCGCGGCTCCGCAGGTTCATTCTGTATACGGCAAATGCCCCGGCCAATGTATGAATAACGGCTGTATAGGCGAACAGGTTCTCGATCCCGGCGTACCGGACTGTCACCGATGCGAGTATCGGCCCGACAACGGCGCCTAATGCATAGACCAACAGTAATCCGCCGGCGGTCTCCACATAATCGTCGCGATCGACGAAATCGTTCATGTGCGCGACGCTAATCGAATAGAGCGTAAAGGCGAAGAATCCGAACAAAAACGCGAATACGAGTACCGCGCCCGCCCAGGCTTGCGCAAATAGGGCTGAGCCGATCCCGGCAACCGCCGCCCCGGCGC
>JAQCKY010000445.1 GCA_027592155.1 Pseudomonadota bacterium | reverse complement strand
TATCCGCCTCGACCTCACATCGCCGACGGATCATCACACCCATTGCCCGTACAAGGGTGAGGCATCCTACCGAAATGTCGAGGTCGGCGGAAAAATCGCCGAGAACGGGATCTGGACCTACGAGACACCTTACCGGGAATTCGCCCCCTTAAAGGATTACATCGCGTTTTATTGGCGCAAGATGGATCATTGGTACGAAGAAGACGAGGAGATCTTCGTCCATGCCCGCAATCCCTACAAACGCGTCGATGCGATCCCGAGTTCCCGGCCCGTCCAGATCGTCGTCGGCGGCGAGATCGTCGCGGAGTCAAAAAACGCCTGTTTCCTGTTCGAGACCGGCCTGCCGGTGCGCTACTACCTGCCCCCGGAAGACGTTAAGATGGATCTATTGATCCCGTCCGAGACCCGGTCGTCCTGCCCCTACAAAGGAGACGCCGTCTATTGGTCGGTGAAAATCGGTGACGATCTGCACGAAGACATCGTCTGGGGATATCCCGATCCCATTCCCGAATGCCCCAAAATCAAGGGCCTGATGTGCTTTTTTAACGAGCGCATCGACGACATCATTGTCGACGGCAAACCCATCCCCAAGGTCAAGACCAAATGGTCTCGTGATTAGGCCGCCGCCGCCCCTTACTCCGCCGCGGCGCGTTCCGGAGCGCCGATTTCCTTGAGCCGGGGATAGACCTCGGCCGCCATCATTTTCAGATAGCGTTCGGTGTCCTTGTGGGTCATCGGCCCGGCATGGCCCGTCAACAGCATATTGCCGACGCCGCCGACCCGCTCGTTAAAGGTATTGATCTGCGCGACCACCGTATCCGGCGTCCCCCAATAGAGGTTGCCGAAGTCGGTTTGAAAATCGACGTCGGGCGCCCGCATCTTTTCCGCATTGGCATTCGGCGCGGTCATCGCCGCGTAGGCTTCCGGCGGAATGTAACCCGGTGGCGTGACATATTGCACCGACGTTTTGCCATGGCTGAGATACCACATCAGGGCCTCGGCGCCTTTCCGCGCTTCGGTTTCGGTGTCGGCGACATGACCGAAGCCGAGGAAGGCAAAACGGTCGGTCGGCGCCTCGCTGCCGTGGGTCTCGCGATAAACCTTCCGGTAGGCGTCGTATATTTCCCGTGTCCGGTCGTATCCGGTGGTCATGGTGGCGCACACCATCTTGCGGCGCGCCAGCTCCTCGGCGGTCGTTGTCGACGACGTCGGCATCCACATCGGCGGATGGGGTTGTTGTATCGGCCGAGGCCAGACATTGACGACGCGGTAATGGAAATTCTTTCCCTCCCAGCGGAACGGGCCGTCATGGGTGGTCCAGGCCTTCTTGATCAGGTCGACGGATTCCCAAAGGCGCGACGCCATCGTCGTCGGGTTGGAGTTTGCCGGGGCGATTTCATGGGGCACGCCGCGCACGAAGCCGCAATCCAGGCGCCCGTTGGAGAGCACATCGACCATCGCCGTTTCCTCGGCGATGCGGATCGGATCGCGCCGGTTGCCGGCCGGATTGCCGAGCTGGAGGATGCGGACGTTGTTGGTCTCCCGCGCCAGGATCCCGCCGAATATGGCAATCGACGGAACGGTGCAGGTCGGCGTCTGATGGTGCTCGTTGAGCATGATGTTGATGCCCAATTCGTCGCACAGACCCCATTCGTCGAGCCTTTCATTATAATTGATAAGGCCTTTCTTCGGGTCGTAAACGCTGGACGGCAGATCGATCCGAATGGAATCGGTGGTGTTGATGTCCGGGACGTCGGGATAGGGGACTTCGCTGAAGTGATAGAGCTGCATGATGGGCTCCTTAAGCTGCCGTGGCGGGGGCCGCGAAGGACAGAACTTCGGCGACGAATTTATCCGTTTGCTCGGCCTGGGGCTGATGCCCCGCTTCGCCGATGACGGTGAGCTGCGCGCCCGGGATCGCGTCACGGTAAGCCTCGCCGTACGCGACCGGAACAATGCCGTCGCTTTCGCCCCAGATCAACAATGTCGGGACGTCGATGCGATGCAGCCGGCTCATCAGTTTCGGGTTGTGCATATAGGGCTCCCAGCTATACCGCGCCATCGCCTCCCGGGCGCGGTACATCATCAGCCGCTCTTCGTCGCTCAGGCTTTTGGGATTGGGCGCCTGGGACGGATCGTGAAAAGCCAACGCCGGCATCTTGGACGGATGGGTAAAGAAGACATCGGCGATTTCGCAATCCGCACGGTCCGGAACCCGGATACCGACCGCGTCGACCAAGATAAGCCGCGCAATCCGGGTGGTGTTCTTGACCGCCATCTCAGCGGCAATCCAGCCGCCCAGGGAAAAACCCATCAGCGTGACGTCGCGAAGGTCCAACGCATCCATCAGATCGAGGTAGAGATAGGAGAGGTCCTCGACGCTCTGAATCCGGTCGGCCACCGGCGAATGGCCGAAACCGGGATGGGTCGGCGCGATAACCTCGAAGGTCTCGGCAAGCTTCTGATTGCCGGCGATCACTGAGCCGGGTCCGCCGCCGCCGTGCAGCGCCAGAAGCGCCGGGCCCTTACCCTGGCGCGTGCCGTCCAATTCGATGCCCCGGCAGTTGAATTTAACCATGTTTTTTGCCTAACCCCCGCCGGCCCGTCGATCGCGTAAATGATCCAAAAATCTTAGGCACGGCGGATCGGCAATTCAAGCGGCCTCTTGGATGGCGCGCCAGACCGCTTCCGGCGTCGCCGGCATCTGAACGTCGGTCACGCCCAGCGGCGCCAATGCATCCTGAATGGCGTTGATGACCGCCGGCGGCGCGCCAATACATCCGGCTTCGCCCGCGCCCTTCACGCCGATCGGGTTGGATTTGGTCGGAACGTTATGCATGGCGACTTCGATGGCCGGGAAGATGTCCGCCCGGGGCATCGTATAGTCGAGGAACGACCCCGACAGAAGCTGGCCGGACGCGTCATCGAACACGATGTTTTCCAGCATCGCCTGACCGACGCCTTGCGCCACGCCGCCATGAATCTGGCCGTCCAGCAGCATCGGATTGATCGCCACGCCGACATCGTCGATAGAGACGAAGCGATCGATGGTGACATGGCCGGTTTCGGGGTCCACCTCGACCTCGCAGATGTGACAGCCGTTGGGAAAATTAGGCACCATCGGGAAGGTCCCGACACCGTCGAGGCCGATGCCGAGCTCCGGCGGCATCCCGACCGGCGCAAAGGAGGCGCGGGCGACGGCGGCCAGCGGCAAAGCCTTGTCGGTTCCGGTCACGGTAAACATGCCGTCGGCGAACTCGATATCCGCGTCACTGGCTTCCAGGAGGTGTGCCGCGAATTTCTTGCCCTTCTCGATGCTCTGA
>JAQCKY010000444.1 GCA_027592155.1 Pseudomonadota bacterium | reverse complement strand
GCGGCTTCGCGGATCAATTCGGTTAGACGTGATTCGACATTCATATGAATGTCTTCCAGCGCCGATTTGAACTCGAATGTTCCGGCCTCAATTTCGCCCAAGATCGTATTCAACCCGCCGGTGATCGCGGTGCCGTCGGCCTCGGAAATGATATCCTGCGCGGCCAGCATGGCGCAGTGCGCCTTGGATGCGGCAATATCCTGCGCATAGAGGCGCCGGTCGAAATCGATGGATGCATTGATCTGTTCCATGATTTTCGACGGGCCGCCTTCGAAACGGCCGCCCCAAATGCTGCTGGTTTCGTTCTTCGTCATATCGCCGCGCCTCAAAATGGCTTGGATTCAAATACTGTATCGCTGCCGTTGACGCTGTTTTCCATGGCGGCGATGTGAACGGCGCTATTCTGGCTATATCCCGTGCGCAATCAAGGGCAGAAGGGGATTAGCCATGAAGAGGCGCTGTCGCCTGTTTAAGCCAGTCACCGGTCGCGTCATCCACCGAGGGGCCAATGATGTCGCGAACCCGCGCGTGGTACGCATCAAGCCAAGCTGTCTCTGCCGCTGTGAGGAGGGATCGATCAATCAGCCGCTGATCGATCGGCGCCAGGGTCAGGGTCTCGAATTCGAGCATCTCACGTTCGTCGTTTTCCGGGCGTTCCGAAGAGATCACCAGAACAAGATTTTCAATCCGTATGCCGTATTCCCCGGTTTTGTAGTAACCGGGTTCATTGGAAACAATCATCCCCGGCTCCAACGCAACCGTGCTGGGCACTTTCGAAATGCGGTGCGGCCCTTCATGGACGCCGAGAAAGCTTCCGACGCCATGCCCCGTGCCATGATCGTAATCCAGGCCGGCTTCCCAGAGACCGGCGCGGGCCAGGACATCCAATTGAGAGCCGGTCGTTCCTTTGGGAAAGCGCACGGAACCCAGCCCTATATGACCCTTGAGCACCCGGGTGAACCGGTTCTTCATCTCGTCCGTCGGTGTGCCGATGGCAACGGTGCGGGTGACGTCGGTGGTCCCGTCCAGATATTGAGCGCCCGAATCGACCAAATAGAGTGAGCCGGGTTTCAAGGCACTGTTAGAGGATTCGGTGACACGGTAATGGACAATCGCGCCGTTGGCTCCGGCGCCGGAGATCGTCGGAAAGCTTAATCCCCGAATGAGATTGTTTTCCCGGCGGAAGCTTTCGAGTTTGTCGGCAACGCTGATTTCGGTCTGGGATCCATCGGCGGCGGCGGCGTCGAGCCAAGCCAGAAAGCGGGTCAATGCCGCGCCGTCCCGGCGGTGGGCCGCCCGCGTGCCGTCGATTTCGACGGGGTTTTTACAGGCCTTGGGCAGGGCGCAAGGATCGCTGCCCTTGGCGAGTGTGGCACCGCTTTTTTCCAGAACGTCCGCGATCGCCTGCGCCGTTCCCGCCGGGTCGATCTGTACCGTCTTTTTGGCCTCTCCGAGCCGGGTCAGGGCTGCCTCGAAGCTGCTGGGGTCTTGAACCCGCAGGCCCGCCTCCAGTTTGTCGGCCGTTGGCCCCAGTTTTTTAGGGTCGATAAACAGGTCAAGTGTCGTATCCGCATGCAGTACCGCGAAGCCCAAGGGTAACGGCGTATAGGGGACATCCCCGCCCCGCAGATTGGCAAGCCAGGCCACGGAAGGCGAGGCGGTCATGATGAGGGCATCCTGCCCCTCCGCTTTGAGACCGTCGGCAATCTCCCGGCGCTTTTCGGACGAGGACTTGCCGGCATATTCGATCTCTTGGAGGACAGCCGGTGAAATGGGTGCGGATGGCTGATCGGTCCATATCGCATCGACAAGGTTATGGTCGGCCGCGACGAGTTCGCCTTTTGATCGCGCGCAGGCGCTGCGCAAACGGCGGGCTCCGTCGGTGGTGTGGAGCCAAGGGTCGAAGCCGAGACGTCCGCCTTCGCCCAGATGTTCACTTATCCATTCATCGGGTGGGTTTTCGGATATGTGCAACAGCTCATACAGGGTGCCGTCGACCTGTTCGGCGATTTGAAGGGTGTACCGGCCATCGGTAAAGACCGCTGCGTGATCCTTAAGGACAACGGCAACACCCGCCGAGCCGGTAAAGCCGGTCAGCCAGGCCAAACGCTGGGCTCGTTTCGGAATATATTCGCCTTGGAATTCATCGGCGAGGGGGATGACAAATCCATCGACGCCTTGAGCAGCCATCTCGGCCCGAAGTGCCGAGAGGCGCGCTTCGGGTGAGGGTGTATCAGCCTTCGAATTCGCCTGGCTCAATTCGGCATAAAGTGCCGTTGCCTGCTGCCTCAATTCCGTTGTGGGCTGGGGCGCGATTAAGTCCAACCAATCTTCGGGACCGCCCATGCCGCCATCGTCGCCGGGTGCCGCGATCACCCCTTCGATAAGCGTTCGGGTCTCTGCCGCATTCCACACCGAGCCGGCATCTTTCAGGATTTTGTTGAATTGTTCGTCGGAACTTTGGGTCATGATCGCCTAAAAATGTCGTTCTTTGAGAAGCTAGGACGCCGCTCTCCCCACGGCAAGTCATCCTTGGAAGCTTCTAGGTTCATCACTTTGCGCTGCAAAAGACCTGATTTCAGCCATTAATTTAGCCATGCAAAAAACGCATGACTGTCCCTTAAGAATTGCCCTTTGTGATTTGGAAACAACGGCTTATCTCCTACTCAACGAAGACAACTTGAACATCCTACGCAGCGTAACCCGCGCGTTCGATGCGCAAAATTAAGGAGATAAAAAATGAATACACTGCTTTATTTTTACGACGACCGGACGATTAGTTCCGCCCGTAAAGAACGTGACCATTTGGTTGCCGAAATCGGTTCCAAGGTTGTTCATGCGCCGAGCCGCCTGCTTCGCTGGGGCATTGACGATTTTAAGCGATATCGCCGTCCCGCAAGCTAAGACCTTACGTCACGAATAAACGACCAAGGCGGCCTCATCGGCCGCCTTGGTTGTTTCTGGGGACTTTGCTTCAACCTTGCGATTTTTTTTCGGGCGGCCTTTGCTTCGTGTAACCCCGGTCGGCTAGGCAGCGTTCAAAGAACTCGGTGCGCCGCTTTTTTGCGTCGAACCGGTGAAGGCTTCGTTCTAACTCGGTGATGTGGCGGTCGGTCGATATTCCTTGCCGGCCCAGCTCCCGCTCAATCAATCGATTGGCGTGGGCGCGGCAGGTCGACGCATCCAGGGACCATTGGTCCGCCGGTAAGGTCGAATGGGCCCATCGCGCCGGTGCGGTACAGGCCGCAAGGCCGAATATCCCTAATAAAATTATCGAACTGCGTATTTCGGTTCTCATGCCACGGTCCCGGAATATGGTTATCGTCTGAGCAAA
>JAQCKY010000443.1 GCA_027592155.1 Pseudomonadota bacterium | reverse complement strand
CGCGGCCGGCGCCGTCGCCTCGGTGATCGGGCCCAAGGGCCAGCGAGACATACCAGTTGAAGATGTCATTATCGGCCCCGGCAAAACCTCGCTGGAAAAAGGCGAGATCATCGTATCCTTCCTGATGCCGGAGCGCGCCCCCCGGAGCGGCGGCGCATACCAACGCTTTACGCCCCGGACCGAGATGGATATCGCGGTCGTCGGCATCGGCATCGATCTTACCCTCGATGAAGGCGGCACTTGCACGGCGGCGCGGGTTGCCCTCGGTGCCGTGGCACCGACTCCCCTGCTCGATGACAAATGCGCGAACGCGCTGATCGGAACGAAGGTCGATGAAGCCGCCTTGGACGCCCTCGCCGCCGCCGCGAGCGCCGCCTGCAAACCCATCGACGACAAACGGGGCACCATCGAATTCAGAACTAAGGTCGCCGGCGTCCTGGCACAGAGAACCGCCATCGTCGCGCTCGACCGGGCGAGGAAGAACTAATGGCCAAACATCACATACAAACCACGATCAATGGGGATGAAGTCGATGTCCTTTGCGAGCCGTCCCAGAGCCTGTTGGATGTACTCCGCGACGAGTTGCACCTGACCGGCACGAAGGAAGGCTGTGCGACCGGCGACTGTGGTGCCTGCAGCGTCACCATCGATGGCCGTCTCGTTTGCGCCTGCCTCGTTCTGGGCGTTGAAGTAAACGGCGCCAAGATCGAAACCATCGAAGGCATGGCCGACGGCGAAAACCTGCACATCCTGCAAAGCAAGTTCATCGAACATGTCGCGCTGCAATGCGGCATTTGCACGCCGGGACTGCTCATCGCCGCCAAGAGCCTGCTGGAAGAGAACCCCGACCCGACCGAAGAAGAAGTCCGCTACGGTCTCGCCGGCAACCTTTGCCGCTGCACCGGATATCAAAAGGTCGTCGAGGCTGTCCTCGATGCCGCATCAGAATTGAGAGGAGCCTAGCCATGGGTATGAAGCCCTCCCCCTACGCGACCAAAATTCCGTACGAGCAAAAAGACAACAAGGTCGTCGGCGGCTTTCCGAACCCGGCCGACCGCGCCGATGCAATCGACAAAGTCACCGGCCGCGCCCGTTATGCAGCGGACTATAACCTTCCCGGCCAACTGGTCGGCAAAGTCCTTCGCAGCCCGCACGCGCACGCCAACATCAAATCCATCGACGTTTCGGCGGCGGAAGCATTGCCGGGCGTAAAAGCCGTGGTCACCCGCGACGATTTCCCCGACATGGCGGTTGAACATGCCGCTTCGGGCGAACTGATGGTCAATTTCAAGGACGTCACCCGCAATATGATGGCCCGCGAGAAGGTGCTTTATGACGGTCATCCCGTCGCCGCGGTTGCGGCCCTGAGCGAGTCCATCGCCAAGCAGGCCTTGAAGCTGATCAAGGTCGATTACGAAGTCCTGCCCCATGTCATCGATGTGCGCGATGCCATGAAGGACGACGCACCGATCCTGCACGAGGATCAGTTCACCAAAGGCGCCGGTATCGAGCCGGACCCGTCCAAGCCTTCCAACATCGCGACCCGGATGGAAAGCAAGCTGGGCGATATCGAGGCCGGTTTCGCCGCCGCAGACGTTATCTTCGAACACGAATACAACACCAAGGCCGCCCATCAAGGCTATATCGAGCCCCATGCATCGATTGCCAACTATACCGATGGCGGCTCCGTCGAGGTTTGGACCGGCACCCAAGGCCACCACGTCTTCCGTGCGCAGATCGCCAAGCTGTTGCAGATGGACATCTCCAAGATCAAGGTGACCGCTGCAGAGCTCGGCGGTGGATTTGGCGGAAAAAACAACGTCTATCTTGAACCGCTTGCCGTGCAGCTTTCCAAAAAATCCCGCCGGCCGGTCAAGATGGTGATGACCCGGGACGAAGTATTCCGCGCCTCGGGCCCCACTTCGGGCACCAACTGTATCGTCAAAATGGGCTGTACGAAGGACGGCAAAATCACCGCCGCACAGGCCACGCTCAACTACCAGTCCGGTGCGTTCGCTGGCTCATCCCTGCCGCTGGCGACCATTACCGTTTTCACGCGGTACGATCTGGAGAACGTTCTGGTGGTCGGCCATGACGTGACTTGCAACCGTCCCAAAGTTGCAGCCTACCGGGCGCCCGGTGCGCCGATGATTGCCTTCGGTGTCGAGCAGGTGGTCGACGAAATGGCCGAAGCAATCGGCATGGACCCGATTGACTTCCGTCTCAAGAACGCCGCCAAGGAAGGCACCCAGACTCACTTCGGCCCCAAGCTCGGCCCGATCGGTTATATCGAGACCCTCGAAGCCGCCAAGGCCCACGCCCATATGAAGGAGCCCCTCGGCCCCAATCAGGGCCGCGGTGTTGCCACGGGTTTTTGGTTCACCATCGGCAACGATACCTCGGCCACCCTCAACATTGGCGAGGACGGTACGGCGTCGTTGATCTTCGGCACCGTCGATGTTACCGGCGGTATGCGTTCCGCCTTCGCCATGATCGTCGCCGAGGAACTCGGCATTCCCTTCGAGAAGGTGCGCACCGCCGTCGGCGATACCAGCGCGCTGGGCTTCAACTTCATGACCGCCGGCAGCCGGGGTACGGCGGCGGGCAGCATGGCGACCGTCAAAGCAACACGCGACGCCATTGGCCGCGCCTGTGAGATCGCGGCCCGCAAGTGGGAAATCGATACCGACCAGGTGGTGTGGGAGGACGGTCACGCCCGCCCCGCCGGCTCCAATGTCGGGGACTTCGAACCCCTGTCGCTGGCGCAACTCGCCAAAGAGGCAACCTTTTATGGCGGCACCATCGCCGGTCATGCCGAAATCAACGTCGCCATGGGTGGCCCCGGCTTTGGGACACACATGGTCGATGTCGATGTCGATCGCCGCACGGGTCTTGTGAAAGTGCTCAGATATTCGATCTTCCAGGATGCCGGTAAGGCGATCTATCCGAAGTTCATCGAAGGCCAGTTCCAAGGGGGTGCCGTACAAGGCATCGGCATGGCGCTGAACGAAGAGTACATCTATAACGACAAGGGCGTGATGTCGAACCCGGGCTTCCTGGATTACCGGGTACCGGTCGCCTCCGATGTGCCCAACATCAATACCGAAATCATCGAGGTACCCAATCCCGATCACCCCTACGGCGTGCGAGGCATCGGCGAGGTACCGATCATTCCACCCTTGGCGGCTATCGCCAACGCCATCTATCACGCCGTTGGAGTGCGCATGCGGGATCACCCGCTATCGCCGCCAAAGGTGCTGAAAGCATTGGAAGAGGCCGAACTGCCGCAAGCGGCGGAATAAATATCGAGCGGGCGGGTTAAAAACCCGCCCCTA
>JAQCKY010000442.1 GCA_027592155.1 Pseudomonadota bacterium | reverse complement strand
CGCCGACCCAGACAAAATTATCGCCGCTGTCAAAAGAGGGCACCAAACGTTAGATTCCTTCCACTAGGTTGGAGCAGGCTGTAAGCGCCAGCATGGCGCCGCCCACGAGTAAATGACTTTTACGCATGATCTGTGATCCCTCCAGGATTCGAATAGAAAACGATTAATTCCGGCCGGTATGGCCAGGTTGGATTGGTAAAACCTACGCATGGAAAATAGCGCATACGCAAGGAAATTAGCGCATGAGTGCGGGTTGGCCTGTGATGGCCATCACTCGTCTTTTATAGATGGGGTGTGCGCCGCTGAAATCAAATTATGGGTTCAAACCATTTCTTTAGGTGGAAATCAGTGGCAAATTTTCAGCAATAGATAGAAATTCGAAGTTCCTTGCCGATGACCGAGAACAAAACCAAACCGAACGATGCCGATGTGCAGTCTTTTGTCGCGAATGTGGATCACCCCCGGCGCCGGGCCGATGCGGAGGTGCTGCTTGCCCTGATGGGCCAGGTAACGGGCATGAAACCGCAGATGTGGGGCGACAGCATCGTCGGCTATGGCCAGTATCACTACAAATATGCGTCGGGGTGGGAGGGCGATTATTTTCTCACCGGCTTCTCTCCCCGGAAAGCGGCAATGACGATCTATATCATGCCGGGCTTTAAACAATATGGCGATCTGCTCGCCAAGCTTGGTAAACACAGGCACAGTTCGTCCTGTCTTTACATCAGCCGTCTGGAGACTATCGATTTGGCGATCCTTGAAGCTATCCTCGCGGATTCGGTTCGGCGCATGAAAGAAATCTATCCCCAATGGTCGAAGAAGGCAGGCCCATGGACCTAATGCGCAACTATCCCCAAATCCCGGATCTCGAGCGCAAGGCTCGACGACGGATTCCAAAATTTTCATGGGATTATCTCGCCGGCGGCGCCGGCGATGAGAGCGGCGTCGCCCGTAATGCCGCGGCGTTCGAGGACATCACATTTTCGGCGGCGGTTCTGGGGGCCGGTGCGCGTCCCGGGACGCCCGATCTCGGCATCGAGCTGTTCGGCCGACGCTATGCATTACCTTTCGGGGTGGCGCCGATCGGCAATAGTGGGATCATCTGGCCCCGCGCGGCGGAATATCTGGCTTCGGCAGCCAAGGAGGCGGATATTCCCTTTTGCCTCTCCACATTTGCGACGTCGTCGGTTGAGGAAATTGGTCCGCTTGTCGGGGGGGCTGGTGGGAACGGGTGGTTCCAGCTCTATCCACTCGAGGATTCGGAAAAAGAAGACGATTTGTTGCGCCGTGCGAAACAGGCCGGGTTCGGCGTGTTGGTGGTGACCATCGACGCGGTCTATCCGTCGCGCCGGGCGCGAGACGTGCGCAACGGGTTGTCGGTGCCGCCCAAACTCAATTGGAAGAATTTTGCTGAGATGGTAATTCGGCCGGCTTGGTGCCTGGCGTCGCTCGCCGACGGCGCGCCCAAATTCAAAAATGTACTGCCTTATTTTCCAAAAAACGTCACCTATACCCGGATTGCGGACATGTTGGGGCAATTGCTGTCCGGCACCATTGACGTGCCCCACCTCGAACGGCTGCGCAAGGTTTGGGATGGCCCGATGCTGGTCAAGGGCGTGCTGTCGGCAGACGACACGCTCCGCTGCCGGGATGCCGGTGCCGATGGGGTCATTATCTCCTCCCACGGTGGACGCAGCTTCGATGGCTTCCCCGGTGCCGCCGAGGTATTACCAGGAATCCGTGCTGCCGTCGGACCTGATTTTTGCCTTGGGTTGGATAGCGGCGTGCGCACCGGTACCGATGTGGCAAAGGCCGTCGCATTGGGTGTGGATTTCGTCCTGCTCGGCCGAGCCTTCATGTTCGCCGTCGCGGCATTGGGCGAAGCAGGTGCGGCCCATGCGATTGAGATCCTGCGGATCGAGCTGAAGTCGGCACTCAATCAGATGGGTTGCACGGAACTGGCGGGACTCCGGGACATGGTAAACCAACAAGGGGAGAGTTAGGCATCACCGTCGATCAGATATTTGTTCTTGGGTTGTTGGCTGTGGTGCTGGTGTTCTTCGTTTGGGGAAAATTTCGCTACGATGTCGTCGCTTTTTCTGCGCTGATTGCCGCTGTGCTGGCCGGTGTTGTGGTGCCCAATGATGCTTTTCTCGGGTTCGGGCATCCCGCAACCGTGACGGTCGGCATGGTGTTGATCATCAGCCGGGGGTTGGTCAATTCCGGTGCGGTGCAGCTTATGACAAAGCATCTAATTCCACCGCTCGGATCGACGACCGCTCATGTCGGGCTGCTTGCCGGGGTCGGGGGTACGTTGTCGGCGGTCATGAACAATGTCGGCGCGCTGGCGCTGCTTATGCCGGCGGCGTTGCAATCGGCAAAAAAAGCCAAGCGGGCGGCGGCTTTGCTGCTCATGCCGTTGGCCTTTGGGTCGATCCTGGGTGGGCTGGTCACCCTGATCGGTACACCGCCCAATATTATTGTGGCGACGTTCCGGGAGAGCAGCGCCGGGGAGCCGTTTGGAATGTTCGACTTCACGCCTGTGGGGATCGTGATTGCGATAGCCGGTATTTTATTTGTATCCCTCGTCGGGTGGCGGCTGATCCCGGCGGCGCGTTCCGAAGGGGGTGCGGCGGAGCCATTATTTGAAATCGAAAACTACGTTGCCGAGTTGCGGGTTCCCGAGGTGGGCGAATCAATCGGAGAGCTCCTGCGTGACGTCGAGGCGGTCGTCGCTGAACATGAAGGTATCGTCCTCGGGCTGATCCGGCGTGGGCATCGGATTGACCGGCCGAGAGGTACCGACAAGCTTGAGCAAGACGATCGGTTGATCGTCGAGACCGGTTCGGAAGGGCTGGATGGCATTCTGAAGGCCCTGGATTTGAAACCGGCCGAAGCAGATGTTTCCTCCACGGACTTGATGGAGTCCAGCGAACTCTCGGTCATCGAGGCCGTGATACAGCCCGGCTCCCGCATGATCGGCCGTACGGCGTTGTCGCTTCGGCTGCGCGGGCGCCATGGTGTGGTGCTGCTGGCGGTATCGCGGCAAGGGCGCCCACGCGGCGACCGCCTCAACCGATTTCGGTTTCAGGCCGGCGATGTCCTGCTGCTGGCGGATGATGCCGGTCGGGTGGCGGAAATTGCGGTCGACCTTGGCTGCCTGCCCCTTGCCGAACGGGAAACCGGGCTTGGCGGCGGCGGCCGGGCATGGCTCTCCATTGGAATTTTTATTGCGGCCATCGTTCTTCCATCAATAAGGCTGTTGACCATTCCCATTGCGTTGTCCTTGGCCGCGGGCGGAATGGTTCTGCTCAATATCGTACCGCCCCGCCAGATTTACGAC
>JAQCKY010000441.1 GCA_027592155.1 Pseudomonadota bacterium | reverse complement strand
CCCAAACATGTGAAAGTCGACTTCAATGAATTCGAATGGGGCTTTACCTATCACCGGGTCCGCGAAGACACCGACGAGGACCACGAGCTTTGGACCGTCGGGCGCTGTTATCTCTGGCCCAACTGCCTATTCACCGGCACGCATTTTGAGTGGCGGGTGCCGATTGATGACGATAACACCCTCAGCGTCGGCTGGTTCTTCAACCGGGTACCCAACGAGCAGGAGCCTTACGTCCAAAAACGCATCCCCCACTGGGAATCACCGATCAAAGACGAAAAGACGGGAAGATGGATCACCAGCCATGTGATGAACCAGGACTTCGTTGCCTGGGTCGGGCAAGGCGTCCGCTCCGACCGCGAGAATGAGCATCTCGGCAATAGCGACAAAGGCGTCGCGATGGCCCGGCGCCAACTCTTCGCCGACATCGAAGCGGTCAAGGAAGGCAAAGACCCGAAGGGTATTTTGCGGGATGAAAGCCGGAACGATTGCATCGAATTGCCCATAGTGGGCAAGGAAATTCAGAAGAAGGGTTATTCAATCAACACCGTGAAAGACCCATCCTTCCCAGGACCGACCAAGCGCTTCGTCTTCCAAGCCGGTCAACCGGCCGAAGTGAAGCTGGCCTATGAAGAGGCCATGGGTTTCAAGATGGAAGACTGGGACCAGGTGGAGACAACCGACGCCCAGATGATTACGGAAGCGGGATCGGGACCGAACTGATCGAGGGAGCATTTTCCCGACCTAACCCTCTCCACCCTAAGGGCGGAGAGGGAATCGATCATCAACATTTACTCCGCTGCCGATTTCAACCCATCGAGTTCGGCAAACAAGGCGGCGCCCTCAAGCACGAACCCAAGCGCCGTTCTGATACAGAGCAGCGCGGCGTCATGAGCCGCGTCGCCGTCCATTGAGCCGACGCAATCTTCGATGACCACGGGCAAGAAATCGAGGCTGTTCGCCGTCGCGGTCGTGCACAACACGCAGCTGTTGGTATTGATACCGGTCACCAACAGCGTGTTGATACCGCGCGCCCGAAGCGCGAATTCAAGATCCGTTGCGAAGAAGCAATCTTTGCGCTTTTTGCTGTCGATGATCAGATCGCCGGCCTCATAGAGGCCAGGCATGATCTCAGTGCCGGGGCTGCCCTGTAGGTTATGGCGATGCTGGTTCTTCCGTGTGTCGCCCGGTTGATCGACCCTGGTCTGCCAGAACGGATTGCCGGCGGTCTCGGACGGGTCACGGTATTGAGAGACGATGTGGATGATGGGGATATCGCGTTCCCGGCAGGCACGATTAAAAGCAGCGTTGTTTTCGACCAGGCGCTTGGCGACTTCGGGTGCCGCGGGAAGCGTCGCGACATCCATGTCGAGATGACCCCGATGCAAATCGATGGCGACCACGGCGGGTCGAACCTCAGAGACTCCAAAATTCACAACAATTCCTCCTACTCTACTCTGACGGCCCTTCTATTCTGGCGGTACCGGGCGCGGTTTGTGATTATCATCCATGGCGACGTAGGTGAACACACCCTCCGTCACTTTAATCTGCTCATCGGCGGAATCATGGCGAGACGCCCAGGCTTCAATTTTCACGCTGAGCGAGGTCCGGCCGACGCGGATAACTTCTGCATAACAGGCGAGCAGATCACCAACATTGACCGGTTGATGGAACACCATTTCCTGGACGGACACCGTCGCGGTCCGGCCCTTGGCCCGGCGTCCCGCTGCGACGCCACCCGCAATATCCATCTGAGACAGCAACCAGCCACCGAATATATCGCCGTTCGGGTTGGTGTCCTTGGGCATGGCAACGGTGAGACTGGTTTGCACGCCACTCGGCTCGGGCTTGTTATCGGACATACGGCATACCTTTGAACTGGAGTTGTCGCCAATCTACTCCCTCACCGAGCATAAATACATGCTGACACTCTCCTGACAGAAGGGTGTCAGGAGGGACTTGTTATGACTTCGAAATTGAAACCGCAACTCAGGACGAACCAAAATGTATGTTCTCTATAACCATCCAATCTCTCAACATTCCCGGCGGGTAATGGCCCTTCTCGTAGAAGCCGGACTCGCATATGAAAACCGGCATGTCGCACTAGACCAAGGCGAACACATGGCGCCGGCGTATCTGGCCGTTAATCCTAACCACCAGGTGCCGACCTTGATCGACGGCGACGTTAAGATCCATGAGTCCAATGCCATCTTGCGGTATCTCTGTAACGCGAACGGTCTGGAGGACTGGTATCCGTCCGATCCCGCCACGCGCGCCCAGGTCGACCAGTGGCTCGATTGGACCCAGTGCCGGTTCAGCCCCGCCGTGGTCGATATCGTCTTCAACACCGTTTTCGCCGGTGAGAATGGTGACAAGGAGGCGATCAAACGCGGCCATGCGAGGATGATGGAGCTACTGCCAATCCTCGATGCCGGTTTATCCGGCCGTAAGTTTCTCACCGGTGATAAGCCGACGATTGCAGATTTGGCTCTCGGCACCAACGTCACACACCTGGCACTTGCCAACGCCGCGCCCGGGGGGCCGAACATCGTCGCCTGGGTTGAGCGCCTCGCCACCCTAAAAGGCTTTGCCGCAACGATGCCGCAGTTGAAAGCCGCGTAATCGCGTTTGCGCTCTCGGCCGCGCTGTTCATAATGTCAGTATTATGGCAGTAGCAGCCGAGGGAGCGACCCAATCCAATGCGTCGAGCTGATCGCCTTTTCCAAATTATACAAATCCTGCGAGGTGCCCGGGGAGCCACTACAGCGACCGCGCTCGCCGACGAGTTGGAAACGTCCGTCCGAACAGTCTACCGCGACATCGCCGACCTGATGGCGCAGCGGGTGCCGATCCGAGGAGAGGCCGGCGTCGGATATGTCCTGGAGCGCGGTTATGACATGCCGCCCCTGATGCTGACGCCGGACGAAATCGAAGCCGCGGTCCTCGGTGCACAGTGGGTTGCCGGGCGCGGCGATCCTGCGATGGCGCGCGGTGCCCGGGATCTGATCGCCAAGATAAGCGATGTCGTGCCGGAAGATTTACGGCCCTTGGTTTTGGATTCGCCGATGATGGCTCCAGCTTGGTCAGATCGCGGCCCCGAGGACGCCGTCGATATGGAACGGGTGCGGACCTGGATCAGGCGACGGGGAAAGCTGCGCATCGACTATGGGGACGAAAAGGGGAAACCCAGCCAACGGGTGATTTGGCCGATCGCCATCGCTTATTTTGAGACTGTTCGGCTGATCGTCGCTTGGTGCGAATTACGGACCGATTTTCGTCATTTTCGAACCGATCGTATCCAACACGCCGAATTTTTGGAGGAAATCTACCAAACGCGAACGAGCATATTGA
>JAQCKY010000440.1 GCA_027592155.1 Pseudomonadota bacterium | reverse complement strand
CGACGATCCCCGCTACCAGGTGGCCGAGGACGGCAGCTACAAGCTGTCCGAGGAGCAGGCGAAGGCGATCCTCGAATTACGCTTGCAGCGTTTGACCGGGTTGGAGCGGGATAAGATCGCGATCGATCTTACCGAGCTTTGCGAGAAAATTGCTGAATATCTCGAAATCTTGGGCTCTCGAGAGCGGCTCTATACCATACTCCGCGACGAGATTTTGGAGATGAAGGAGCAGTTCGCCGATCCCCGCCGCACGGTCATCGAAGAAGGCGAGTTCGGCAGGGATATCGAAGACCTGATCCAGCGCGAAGAGATGGTGCTAACGGTCACCAATAACGGCTATATCAAACGGGTTCCGGTCTCGACCTACCGGGCGCAAAACCGGGGCGGGAAGGGACGCTCCGGGATGAGCACGCGGGACGAAGACCATGTCGCACAGGTGTTTGTCGCCAATACCCATCAGCCTGTACTTTTCTTCTCCTCAACGGGCATCGTCTACAAGCTCAAGGTCTATAAATTACCCCTCGGCACACCGCAGGCACGGGGTAAACCCTTGGTGACGGTGCTGCCTTTGGATGAAGATGAAATCATCACGACGGTCATGCCGTTGCCCGAGGATGAAGAAAGCTGGGATGATCTGTTCGTATTATTTGCAACGTCATCGGGCGGTATCCGTCGCAACAAGCTCTCCGACTTCACAAATGTCATGGCCAACGGCAAAATCGCGATGAAGCTCGACGATGGTGACAAGCTGGTCAGGGTACGCACCTTTACCGAAGAAGACGACGTCTTGTTATCGACGCGGCTGGGGAAATGCGTTCGCTTTCAAGTTACCGACGTGCGCATTTTCTCAAGCCGGTCGTCAACCGGCGTGCGGGGCATCCGCCTTGCCGATGGCGACGAAGTTATCGGTATGTCCGGTCTGCGCCACATCCGAACTGAGGTGGCGATCCGCGATGAATATCTTCAGGCGGTCAATGCCGGGCGACGTCTCGTTGGGGGCGATTATACCGACCGTCCGGACGACAAGGCCCATGACGAAGAGCTGGCGGCAAAACTCGAAACGCCGGAATTCCAAGAGATGGCCGAGGGCGAGGAGTTTATCCTCAGTGTCACCGAAGACGGGTTCGGTCGCCGCTGTTCCGCATATGACTACCGAATTTCTAAGCGAGGCGGCAAAGGCGTCGATAATATGGATCTAAAGCGCGGCAAAGATAGCACCGCACTTGTCGCGTCGTTCCCCGTTGTTGCGAGCGATGAGTTGGTGATGGTGTCGGACGGCGGTCAACTGATCCGGATGGGCGTCGATGGTATCAGCTTTTCCGGCCGCAAAGCGCGCGGGGTTACGCTGTTCCGGGTTGGGGACGACGAAAGGGTTGTTTCCGTGACCCGCATGCGGGATGTTGGCGACGGAGAAGATAGCGAGGAAGGTCTTGAGGGCGAGGCTGGAGAGGTAACGGGTTCTGATCAATCCGCCGAGCCTACGGAACCAGCGGAACCAAGCGAAGAGATCTAATTCGTTATATAAGCCAAACATTAAAACGCTAAATAGTGGGGGTTCGTTCGGAACCATGACCAGTTCACGAACCGGAATTTATCCAGGAACATTCGATCCTGTTACGAATGGTCATCTTGACCTGATTCGACGCGCGACTCGTGTCGTAGATCGACTAATTATTGCCGTCGCTGTAAATGCCGGTAAGGAGCCGTTGTTCTCTTTGGATGAACGTATCCAGTTGATGGAGCACGAAACGGCGATTATCGCTAAATCGACAGGGGGCGAGATTGAGGTAAGGCCTTTCGACAAGTTATTGGTCGACTTTGTCCAGGAAGCCGGCGCATCGATCGTCGTTCGCGGGCTTCGCGCTGTATCGGATTTTGAATATGAGTTTCAGATGACCGGCATGAATGCCCGTTTGGCACCGGATGTTGAGACGGTGTTTCTGATGGCGTCGGAAAAGACACAATTTATTTCTTCGCGATTGATCAAGGAAATCAGCGCATTAGGGGGCGACGTCAGTCAATTCGTGACGCCAGATGTCGAATCCACTCTCAAAGAACGCTTCGCGGCAAAAAAAGCAGCCGAGTAGGTCGGTGGAAGTCATTCGGTTCGGTTTTAATCGATTGACCGGCTGTGATGCGGTGCTTATGTTTCGCCGCTGAAATCACCGGTTTCTCTGAATGGTTTCCCTGCATTCCACCCGGAGGGTACGTAGCTTAGTCGGTAGAGCATCCGCCTTTTAAGCGGACGGTCGAAGGTTCGAGTCCTTCCGTACCCACCATTTTCCATTTTGTCCGACCCGGAGAGATGGGTAACAGAATGTACCTAAGACATAGGTGACACCCTGGTGCCGAACGGGTTGTCGATAGTTTGCAAAGTTTTTTGCTCCAAGTCGATATAACCGAGATCGTGGTGCATAAAGCTGACCAGCCAGATGCCGTCGTCGACCTCCTTAATGCCGAGCCTTTGGCCGGCCATGACGGTTGATATGTTGATTTTCTTGCGGTGCATGCAGATGCGCCCGCAAGCGGTGACCAGGATGTCCTTATCGTGGAATGGATATTCCACCTCTGGCAATCCTGTGTAGGCCCGTTGCGAAGGCACATAGACCTCTTCGGGGCACTTCATGTTGAGGGCTTCCTGGGGTCTTTCGGTGTTGAATTCGCTGATGAAGTCGTCGAAGCGGGCCTGCTGTTGCAGGCTGTTCATTTGCGCCGGTCTTGTTGTCTCTTTTTTGAGGGTGAGATGCATCCTCTCATGACGCCCATTCTGCTGTGGATGACCGGGTTTGATGCGCTCGATACCGATGCCCAGGCGCAACCACCAGACCGACAGCTTTGAGAGATTGTAGAGGCCGTTGGGGCTGGCGAAGGGGAGGCCGTTATTGGTACGGATCGCCTCGGGCAGTCCGCGTTCCTCGAACAGGCGCTGGAAGGCTGTGAATGCGGTTATCTCCTTGGTGGACTCAAGGGCTTCGCACAAAAGAATGAAGCGCGAGACCTGGTCCGTGACCGTCAAGGGGTAACAGTATTGGCGGTTGCCAAGCTTGAACTCGCCTTTGAAATCGGCGCACCACAGCTGATTGGGCGCCAGGGCTGGCGAAAGGGCTGTCCCCTCGGCCTTGTTGCGCCTTCTTTGCCGTCCCCGTTTGACCAGGCCGTGGCGGTCAAGCACCGCATGCACCGTGCTCTTGGCCGGAATGCGGGCATCGCCAGCAAGTCGCCTGACGAGCAGTTCGCGGATCTTGCGGGCGCCCCAGTGGGGCTTCTCCTTCTTCAGCCGCACAATCATTTGCTCAACCTGCTCCGGCAACTGGTTGGCATAACGCACCGGGCGCCGAGAACGGTCGCA
>JAQCKY010000439.1 GCA_027592155.1 Pseudomonadota bacterium | reverse complement strand
CGCCGACTGGTCCTGATCGCCGAGACCGTGAGACATCGCGGAATAATAGGGCTGCAGGGCGGCCTGATAGATCGGGATCGGCGCATAGAGCTTGGCGGCATGATCGCTGATCAGCCGCGAATCCTTCATCGGTGTCATGAAGCTCATGCCTTCATGCTCGTAATTATTCCGGACCATCAAAGCGCCCCGGGTCTCAAACATGGCGGAGCTCGAACCGCTGCCGCTGATCACTTCATGGACGAGTTTGGGGTCGAGCCCCGATTTTTGCGCCAGCACCATGACTTCGGCGGCGACGCTGTTATGCACGAGGTTGAGGATATTGCCGCAGAATTTCATCTTCATACCGGACCCAAAGTCGCCGACATAAAAGGTGCGATTGGCGTAGCCGTAAATGATCGGTTCGGCCTTTTTGTAGGCCTCTTCATCGCCGCTGCCGAAACAGGTCAGCTTCTTGTCGACGGCCATGATCCGGTTTCCGCTGACCGGGCAATCGAGCATGATCCGCTCCGCCGCGTCCGCGATCTCGCGGGCCTTTTCCTTATCATCGATCGCAAACGTGGATGCCTCGATGATGATCTGCCCGGGTTTTGATGTTTTATCGATGCCGTCCTCACCGCCGAAGACCTCGAACATCGCATTTGCGCTGGGCAGGCAGGTGACGATGGTCTCGGACCGCTCGGCGACATTCTTGGGCGACGTGCCGGCTTCTAGGCCCTCCTTGCCCAACGTCTCCATGATGCTTGGCTCAATGTCATAGCCGACGACATCAAAACCGCTTTTGAGCAAATTTGCCGCCATCGCCGAGCCCAATACCCCAAGCCCGATAAATCCAACCTTCGTTGTCATCAATTCTTCCTCGATTATGTGTCTTAAGGGGCGGCGCTCTGAAAACGCCGCGTGGGTTCGCTATCCGCGTTCGGCGCGATAGTAATAATCGGCTGTGTGGCAACGGCTTAACCGCCATTCAATCGGCCGTGAATCCAGCGAATAGGCGATCCTGTCGATTTCCAGCAGCGCCGTTCCCGGGTCGATCCCGAGATACGCGGCTTCCTTGGCGGACGCATTGACCGCCCGGGTCCGTTCTTCCGCCTTGCCGATGGTGATGCCATATTTCGACTGGTAGAACCTGTACAGATGGTCCGGAACGTCCACTTCCGTCCCCAGCCCGGGAAACCGGCCGCTGGGCAGGACGAAGACTTCAAAAATCACCGGAACATCGCGCAACGACCGGATGCGGGTAACCCGAATGACCTTATCGCCGTCCGCAAGGTCGAGATGGTTCCGCTCCTCTTTGCTGGCGCGTTTATGTTCGCAGCTCAAAATCTCGCTGACCGGCAGTTGCTGATAGCCGTCATTGCCGACCAGGTTGAAGTAGAAGAACAGCGCCCGCCGCTCGGTATGTTCCGACACAAAAGTGCCGAGACCCTGGCGGCGGTGGAGAATATTTTCGGCGACCAGATCGTTGAGCGCTTTGCGGACCGTGCCCTGGCTGACCTTTAGTTCCTTGGCGAGCTGCATTTCGCTGGGCAGGGCTTCGCCCGGCTTCCAGACATTCTCGATCAGACGTTGCCGGATGATGTTATCGACTTGCTCATAAAGTGGCTTATCGCCGCCCCGTGTCTTTTCTCCGACTTTCGTCGGTGATTTTTTGCGGCCCCCATCAGCTTGGGTGTCAGAGCGGGGTTCAGACCCGGCTATTTTATCCATTATTCCTGCTCGATCTTATATAAGACTGGTCGTTATTATTATCGATGAAGTATGCTATGCGCACGCCCGAAGCGCAATTTATCCACGCGGTGGAAGCCGCGATCTGAACATCTATAAAAACACCATTGGGATTACAATTATATGTCCGAAACAACTATTCTGAAGCTCGACGAGCAATCGACCCATGACCGGGGCAACGGCATCAAAACGACATTGCTCGTGAATGCCAAAGCCTGCGGCGCCAAGATAACAACGGGCATGACCGAGTTTCCCGCGCACATGGAAGTGCCGCAGCATTCCCACAATTGCGATGAGATGGTCACGATTATCGAAGGCGATGCGGATGCCGAGATTGACGGTGTTAAGACCCGTTTGAAGGCCCTTGATACGACTTACATCGAAGCCGGGGTGCCCCACCGTTTCCTGAATGTGGGCCAGGGTCCGCTGAAAATCCTGTTCGTCTACGATACCGATACGGTAACCCGGACCTTCACCGCGACCGGTGAGACCGTCACCCACCTGTCTCCGGGCGACAAGACCTAAGCCATCCACCTTAAGCCGTTAAGGCAATATCAATTCAGACCAAGGAGTTGGCATGAGTGACCAACAAGACGCGCAGCGGTTTTCTGCGGCGGCGCTGGCGCGCCTTATTCGAGACAGTTTCATCGCCGTGGGCGCACCCGAGGGTGACGCCTCAACCATCGCCGACCTGATGGCGGACGCCGACGTAAACGGCGCCGATGGGCACGGTATTTTCCGTCTGCCGGGGTATATCCAGCGTATCCAACAAGGCGCGGTCAACGTCACGCCGAACATTCGCATAGACCGGGAGAAACCCGGCATGGCCTTGGTCGATGGCGACAACGCACAGGGTCACCTGGTGATGAAATATTGCGCCGAGATCGCGATTGAGAAAGCCAAAACCAACGGCGTCGCCTGGGTCGGCTCCCACGACAGCAACCATGCCGGCCCCGCCAACCTCTATGCCAAGATGCCGATGGCCCACGATATGATCGGGCTTTATGTCGCGGTCGGAAACGCCAACCATCTGCCGCCCTGGGGCGGCACCGAGATGCTGCTCAGCACCAACCCCATTGCCTGCGCCGTCCCCGCCGACCGGGAACCCGCCGTGGTTCTGGATATGGCGACGACGGTGGCCGCCTACGGCAAGATCAAGACGGCGGCGCAACGGGGCGAACGGATGCCCGAAGGCTGGATGATCGGGCGGGACGGCCAGCCGTTGACCGACCCTAACAAGTCCGATGACGGCTTTCTGCTGCCCATCGGCGGCCCGAAAGGCGCCGGTCTCTCGCTTATCTTCGGCCTGCTCGCCGGCACCTTGAACGGCGCGGCTTTCGGCAAGGACGTCGTTGATTTCAACAAGGATTTCACGACGCCGACCAATACCGGCCAATTCATCGTCGCCATCGACATCGCCGCTTTCTCCGATGTTGCGGGTTTCAAGCGCAACGTCGATGCGGTCGTCCGCTCCATCAAGGCCTCGCCCACATTGCCGGGTTACGACGAGGTCCTGCTGCCCGGCGAGCAAAGCCACCGCAAACGCAAAGACCGGGAAGCCAACGGCGTCCCGGTCCATAACGCGCTGCTCGAACAGCTCAATAAAACGGCGGAAGAATTGAAGGTTCCGC
>JAQCKY010000438.1 GCA_027592155.1 Pseudomonadota bacterium | reverse complement strand
TTGTTGCCTGGGCAAGGGGTTCCAAAATTGGAAAAACCTGTGCAACCACGCTGTCCTTACCGCCAACCATGAAGGTAATGACCCGGTCGTCGACCTTGTTGTGAGACCCCGATATCGGGGCATCCAGCATCTCAATTCCGTGGCTTGAGAGTTTGTCCGCGAGGTCAATTTGAAAAGCCGGGGGCATGGTGCTCATTTCAACATGAATGAGACCTTCTTTGCCCGCCTGGACAATGCCTTTCGGGCCGATGGTGTTTTCTTCAATATGTTCGGGTTGAAGCAGAATACTAAAGGTGATGTCGCATTCTTCAGCCAGAATTTTAGAAGACGCAACAGGCGTGCCACCTTCGTCTTCAAACAACTTCATGCGTTCCGGATCATTGTCGTATCCAAAGAGCTCATGTCCGTCGTTTCGCATTTGACGCGCGAGAGCCAGCCCCATTTTACCAAGACCGATCATGCCCAGTTTTTTACTCATATTCTTATTCCTATTTCTCGATAAAAACGTCTCGATTTAACCCCTCTTCGCGTCATTTAGCCGCCGGAATAACCGGAACAACCGGGAGAAGCACAAATGCCGGACTGTCCGGATCACTATGGAGCGTCGAGGTGCCGCTAAAAATATCGGCGGGCCGATCCCTTCGTGTAAAAACGGGCCGCAACCTTTGAGCTCGTTCTTGAAATTCGACAATCTTCCACCACTCTCACCGGCATATTCATAGTCTTTGCCGCGAATTGAAACGGCAACCTGATATCCTCGCGGCACGACAATCGACGTCGGCCAAATCTCGATATCGAGATCAACTTTCTCGCCGGGTGTCAGCGATTGGACCTCATCATGGGTGTGATAGGGCCGATAGGGTTCGGATAGGTGTTCATCCAATTTTCGGTGTGATGCCCTGAGCCAGCCTTGACCGATCGGCGTATGGGGATCAATCGCCCCTTGGAACACCACTTCCTCACCATTTGGCGTATAAACCTGGAGGATCACAAAAACATCTGCATCCGCGGTCGACGAGGAAAGGGCGATCTTAAGGGCAGAGGGCCCGGTGATTTCCATCTTCTGATCCAGCGGGCCTGTGCGGAAGACTAAACCTTCGCCCATGGCGTCAAAGCTGACTTGCTGTGTGCCCTCGGGGACGGTCTCCGACAATCCGCCATTCTCAAGATCAAGATAAAACTTGGTCCACTGCGTTCGGGGGATTGGCCAATCATCCTCCATCCGCAGTTCAAACCGATCGGGATGGCGGACTTGGAGTTGGACCTTCGCCTGGTTTTCCCACCCTTGCCCATCGTCTTTCAGGAAACGGTCGAAAAAGCGCTTTTGCAGCTGCACCCCATAATCGGTGTAGAACTCCGTCCAATGTTCAATTCCGTGAACTTCAAGCCACTTTTCTTTTGAGGCCGCCCGGACGAAGCCTTCAAAATTTCCCCGTGGATGCAGTCCCTGGCCGCCCCAATTGGCGGCAGACAGCAAGGGTGTCACCACTTTGCCCCAGACCGGCGAACGTTCCCGATGATAGTCATCGTCTAAGGGGTGCGCCTGAACTTCATCACCAAAGAGGGAGCGCTGCTTTGCCAGTTCCGCCTCGGTCATGGTCACATCACCGCAGGCATTCTTACCGGTCACAACACTTTTCGGTCCATTGTCGCCCAAACCGTACTGAACGGTTTTGACCTGCATGTCGTACCAATTTTCCCAGAACGTCGACAGGATGCCCCCGTGATGGGTCATGTCCCGATACCAGTCGGCCGCCCCTTCCCAAATGCACAGGGCCGCCAGATGGGGCGGCTGCTGGGTCGCGACATGCCATTGATTGATCCCGTAATAGGAAATGCCGTTGAGACCGACCTTGCCGTTTGACCAAGGCTGCGTGCCGGCCCATTCGATACAGTCGTAAAAATCCTTGGTCTCGCGGGCGGAGAACGGGTCGACAAAACCGGGGGAAGCGCCGCAGCCTCTGGAATCAACCCTCAGACAGATGTAGCCGTCCGGCACCCACTTCTCCGGATCCGGCAGTTCCCACGCTTGATAGATGTTGGACGATCCCGCGGTGACATCCGGGTGCAGCTCTGCCATGCGGTCCCAAGCAGAGGGATAACCTTCCTGAAACGAGAGGCCCTTGGCATAGGGTCCATAGGTCAGAATGACGGGATATTGCCCCTCCGGCTCGGGGCAAAAAATATCCGCGCGTAAGATCAGACCATCGTCCATTTCGATCGGATGATCCCAATCGATCTTCATGCCGTCGCGAGTCTCGAATGCCATTGAAATGTCTCCCCAGATATTTTGACGGGACGAAATCCGATGAGGTGCTCTCCGCCGTCCCGGGTTACCGGGAAAAGCAACGTCTCGGGTGGGGGAACTTCCTGACACGTCGTGTGCCGGTGACAGACGATGCTTGATCAAACGGCAGGATCTGAAACGTCAGCGCACCCGCCGGTTTCGTAAGAAAATTTGAAGGCCGGCTGGGTTGCTAATCCTTCTCGACGTGGTGTGAGGCCATATCATCGCCATACCTTACGCGAAAGAGAAGCGACCGCTGATCGCCGTTTACATATTCATGGATCTCGCCGGGCGGATGAACGATGAACATGCCGGGCTTAATGTTAACTTTTTCACCATTGACGTTCATGTGACCACCCCCTTGCATGCAGAAATAGATCTCGGTTGCTTGCGGGTGATGGTGATTGGGGCTGACTTGACCCGGCTCCCAGCAAGCAACCGTGACGTCGCCACCGGATTCGACGCCCAAAATTTTCTCGACGTGGTGCTCAAGTGAAAACTCTTGCTCGGCATTCAAATCAAACGCCATCATGACCGGCTCTCCTGCATCAATTTTTATCCCTGTTTTGTACCGGTAGGATAAATCTATTTTCTAGTGTGCCAAGGCTTTCGCGAAACTAATTTGGCATAAATTTCTAGGCCTATCCTGCGAGCGCCGCAAAATTTATTCAACGATACACGGCGTCACGGAGTGGGATGGGAAACCGCGCGGCCCATCTTTTGCGCGGCGGGTTCCCGCCAGATATGGCGGCGGTCGCGACGGCCGTCAAATGGCCGCCGCGGCGGCCTCGGCTTCCGGCACCACGTCATAGGCATAGAGGTGTTTGCGAAATTCCGCGTGGGCGGCAAGCTCCGCATCGCGCTTTTCCAAATCGGCATAATCCGACATTGAATCGACCCTCAGCCCATTCTGGCGCGCGCCCTGTTGAATTTCCGCGACGCGGGTGCGCCTGAGCTTTTCATAGGCGAGAAGCGCTGCCGGCACGGAGGCTTTATCTGTTTTCGATAAAATGACCGCCAAGGCCATACCGTCTTCGATGGCCTGGTAGGCGCCTTGGCCGAGGTGCGGCA